>JBGSNB010000593.1:0-13048 GCA_041739835.1 Parvularculaceae bacterium
TGGCGACCGAGCCGCCGTCGGACGCGACCGGACCGCGCATCACGCCCCGCACGAAGCCGCCGAACGCGAACAGCATCAACGCCAGCAACGTCATCGAGCCGATCTGCGTACCCCGCTGCATCACGAAGGCGGCGACGACGACCGCCCCCGCTGCGATGACGATGCTGATCAGATCGCCGCCCATGAACGTCGATTTGAAGACGCCGATAACGTCATTGAGTATTGTTTCGAGCATTCCGCCCCTCCGTTACTGCCCTGTCCCATGCGCGGCCACCCCGGCCGGCTCGGCGACAAAGTTAACGACATTTGGAGGCTTCATCCAGATGCAACGCATGCCGCGCCGCACAATGAAAACCCCGGCGCCGGGGCCGGGGCTCTCGATTTTCTCGGCGGCGCCTGACCTAGTGAAAGGCGTGCGCGTCGCCCTTGTCGAAGCGCGGCAGCTCGTTGAACTGGTGGAAGGGAGGGGGCGAAGGCAGCGTCCATTCAAGCGTTGTCGCCCCGACGCCCCAGGGATTTGCCGCCGCCTTCTTCCGGTAGATGAAAAACGCGTCGACCATGCAGACAAGGAAGACGCCCATGCCGGCGAGCGTGATCGCGTAGCCGACCGATGACCAGTAATTCCAGTCGGCATAGGCGAGCGGATAATCGATATAGCGGCGCGGCATGCCCTGCAGGCCGAGGAAATGTTGCGGGAAGAAGACCAGGTTCACGCCGATGAACATCACCCAGAAATGCAGCTTGCCGAGCCAGTCGCGGTACATCTTCCCGGTCATTTTCGGGAACCAGTAATACCAGGCCGCGAAGATCGCGAAGACCGCGCCGAGCGACAGCACATAATGGAAATGCGCGACGACGTAATAGGTGTCGTGGAGATAATGATCGACGCCGGCGTTGGCGAGGACGACGCCGGTGACGCCGCCGACCGTGAACAGGAAGATAAATCCGACCGCCCACACCATCGGCGTCTTGAACTCGATCGAGCCGCCCCACATCGTCGCGATCCATGAGAAGATCTTGATGCCGGTCGGCACTGCGATGACCATCGTCGCCGCGACAAAATAGGCCTTCATGTTCACGGTCAGACCGACCGTATACATGTGGTGCGCCCAGACGATGAAGCCGACGAAGCCGATCGCGACCATTGCGTAGGCCATGCCGAGATAGCCGAAGATCGGCTTCTTGGAAAAAGTCGCGACGATGTGCGAGATGATGCCGAAGCCCGGCAGGATGAGGATATAGACTTCCGGGTGGCCGAAGAACCAGAACAGGTGCTGGAACAGCAGGGGATCGCCGCCCTCGCCCGGATTGAAAAACGCCGTGTTGAAGTTCCGGTCCGTCAGCAGCATCGTGATCGCGCCCGCGAGCACCGGCAGCGACAGGACCAGCAGAAACGCCGTCACCAGCACCGACCAGGCGAAAAGCGGCATCTTGTGCAGGGTCATGCCCGGCGCGCGCATGTTGAAGATGGTGGTGATGAAGTTGATCGCGCCGAGGATCGACGAGGCGCCGGCTAGGTGAAGCGACAGGATCAACAGGTCCATCGCCGGCCCCGGATGCCCGGTGTTCGAAGACAAAGGCGGATACATCACCCAGCCGCCCGCAAATCCAAGGAAGCTCTGATAGCCCGAAGCGAACATCGACATCGTGATCAGCACGCCGGACGCGCCGTAAAGCCAGAAGGAAATATTGTTCATGCGCGGGAACGCCATGTCCGGCGCGCCGATCATGATCGGCACGAACCAGTTGCCGAAGCCGCCGATCAACGCCGGCATCACCATGAAGAAGATCATGATGAGGCCGTGATAGGTGATCAGCACGTTGTAGAAGTGCTCCGCCTCGGCTTCCGTGCCGGTCGGGACGAACGACGTCAAAATCTGAATGCCCGGCTCGGCGAGTTCCCAGCGCATCAGGCCCGACATTGCGCCGCCGATGATGCCAGCGGCGATCGCGAAAATCAGATAGAGCGTGCCGATGTCCTTGTGATTGGTCGAAAAGAGCCAACGGACCAGAAACGGCGGCTTGTGGTCATGCGCGTCTGCGTGGGCGTGATCATGCGCGTGCTGGGCGTGACCGTCTTGCGAGTGAGAATGTGCCATGACTATCCGGTCCCTGCCCTATTGCTGCGCTTGCGCCGCGGCGACGTCCGCGGCCGCGAAGGTCGCAGGAGCCTCCACGGCGGCGACGGCGCCAAACATCGGCTCCATCCCCGATTCAACCCGCTTGGCGTTTACCCACGCCTCGAAAGCCGGGCGCGAAACCACCTCGACCGCGATCGGCATCGCCGAATGGCGAACGCCGCAGATTTCCGAACACTGGCCGTAATAGACGCCTTCCCGATCGGCCTTGAACCAGGTTTCGTTGATGCGCCCCGGCACCGCGTCGATCTTGATCGCGAAATTCGGCAAGGCCCAGGCGTGAATGACGTCGCGCGCGGTTGTCACCACGCGGATCGTCTCGCCGACCGGCACGACGACGCGATTGTCGACTTCAAAGCGGTAGAGCTCCGGCGTCGTGTCTTCTTTCTTCGCCATATTCGAAGAGAATTCGAAATCGCCGAAATCAGGGTAAGAATAGGTCCAACCCCATTGATAGCCGATCGCCTTCAGCGTGATCGACGGCGCGAGCGCAATTTCCTTGTCCGCGCCGGCGCCGATAAGGCTGCGTCCCATGCGGACGACGAGCTTGTCGCCGGCGGCGGGCGTTTCTTTCAGCGTCACCGAGACGGTCGGGGTGCCGAGGCCCGAAAGCGCATAGTCCTTGCCGGGCGTCAGGCCGACAGCGCCGCCGGCGGAACCGAGAAAGACCTGGACATGGCGGTCGGCGGCCGCCATCCGGCTTGGCGGAAAATCATTGTCGAAGGCGAACACATTGGTCGAACCGTCAGCTTCGGCGACGATCTGTTTGCCGTCGGGGATCACGTCCTCCTTGAACAGGAGGTCGAACGAGAAAAGCGCGATGAACAACAGGATAATGATCGGACCGATCGTCCAGATCACTTCGACCGTCATGTTGTGGCTGAATTTCTTCGGCGCCGGATTCGCTTTGGCGTTGTAACGGACGACCACCCACAGCAGCAGCGCGAGTACGAAGACGCAGATCACCGTAATGATCGGCATCAAGACGCCATTGTGGAAGAAGTGCACTTCCTCCGCCAGTTTCGACGCCGCCGGCAACATCCCCTTGCCGCCATCAACCGGCAGGCCCGATGCCTGCGCCAGCGCGGCGCCGATCCCAATGGCCGCCGTCAGTCCTGCGGAAATCCCGCCCGCCAAAATTTTCTTCATGAGGCCCTCAAGACTCCGCGCCTAGCCGCCATCCGCCGCCCCGCGCCCGGTCGCGCCGGCTTGGCGCAGGCGGCCGGAAAGGTCAATGGATGGGCAAGGCTTATAGGCCCTTCCGAAGCGGCCCGTCACCCGCGCGGCGTCAGGAAAAAAGGTCGCAGACGCCGGGCGCTCCGCCATTGCCTAAGGTGCGTGCGCCGCTTACCTCATCAGCCATGACCCAGTCCCTTTTTTTCAAAGACTCCGGCCTTGATCCGGCCAGGACCCAAGCGATTCTCGATGATGCGCTGAAGGGCGCGGATGACGGCGAGCTCTATCTTGAATACGCGCAATCCGAAGCCTTCGTCTTCGACGATAACCGCCTGAAAACCGCCAGCTACAATGTGCAGCAGGGGTTCGGCCTCAGAGCCGTCTGCGGCGAATCGACCGGCTATGCGCACGCGTCCGATCTGTCCGAGGAGGCGCTGAAGCGCGCCGCCGGGGCTGTGCAGGCGGTGAAGGGCGGGCGCCAGGGCGTCATCGCTGCGGGCCCCGCTCGCAGCAACGTCAAGCTGTACCCGGACGACAATCCGCTCGACGCAATGCCGTTCGAAGCGAAATCCCGGCTGCTCGCAGACATCAACGAGTACGCGCGCGCGAAAGACAGCCGCGTCCGGCAGGTTTCCGCGTCGTTGTCCGGCGAATGGGCGGCGATCGAGATCGTTCGTCCCGGCGGCGAAATTGTCGGCGACATCCGCCCGCTCGTACGCATCAACGTCTCGGTGACGGCCGGCGTCGGCGACCGACAGGAATCGGGCAGCTACGGTGCCGGGGGCCGTGAAGGCTATGCGCGATTCATCACGGCGGACGCGTGGCAGGGTTATGTCGACGAAGCGCTTCGGCAAGCGCTCGTCAATCTTGAAGCGGAAGCCGCCCCGGCCGGCGAAATGGAAGTGGTGCTGGGGCCGGGCTGGACCGGGGTCTTGCTGCACGAGGCGGTCGGCCACGGGCTGGAGGGCGACTTCAACCGCAAGAAGACGTCCGCCTTCGCGGGACGGCTCGGCGAGCGGGTCGCCGCGCCCGGCGTCACCGTCATTGACGATGGGACGCTCGCCGGACGGCGCGGCTCGCTGTCGGTCGATGATGAGGGAACGCCGACTTCAAGGACCGTGCTGATCGAGGATGGCATACTCAAGGGCTACATGCAGGACCGGCTCAATGCGCGGCTGATGGGCGTCGGCGCGACCGGCAACGGACGGCGCGAGAGCTTTGCTTGTCAGCCGATGCCGCGCATGACCAACACCTTCATGCTCGCCGGCGAGCACGACCCGCAAGACATCATCCGCACCGTGAAGGACGGCGTCTACGCCGTCAATTTCTCGGGCGGCCAAGTCGACATCACCTCCGGCAAGTTCGTTTTCAACTGCACCGAGGCGTATCGCGTGAAAGGCGGCAAAATCGGCGCTCCGCTGAAGAACGCGGCGCTGATCGGCGACGGTCCGACCGTGCTGACGCGCGTCTCGATGATCGGCAATGATTTCGCGCTCGATCCCGGCATCGGCGTTTGCGGAAAGGCCGGCCAGGGCGTCCCCGTCGGCGTCGGCCAACCGACGATCAAGGTCGATCGCCTGACCGTCGGCGGCGCGGGCGGGTAGAATGCCGGAACTCGCGCCAGTTCGGCGGACCGGCTCCGGGCGCTGGCCTAGAATCTCTGCGTCCCGCGGGCGTCGGCGCGGGCCTGAATTTCAGGCCTCTGCGTCCTAAGCACGTCGGTCACGTCGAGATTGTCATAGACGAGACTGTCAGACCGCATCAGGTAGGATCGCTCGTCTTCGATCAGCGGAATCTCGTCGCCGGAAATCTTCGACAGGATGATTCGCCAGTTGTTGATCGGCGTCTCGGTCAGAAACGGCTCGCCGTATTTTTCGGCGTCCCAGTAGACGGCGTTCATGATGCCGAATTTCTGATGAATCTCCTCATCGGTGAAATCGTGCATCACCATCAGGCCATCCTCCTGCAATCGCTTTGGATAGGGCCCCTCATCCGCCTGAACGACGAAGATGAGGCCTCGCTCCGTGTCAGACGCTTTGAGGCGGTCGAACATCTCGATCAGGCGCTTATTCAAATAGGTCACATAGCCCGAATAGGCCTTCTGGTAGTCGGAAAATCTCGTCCCATGTCCCGGGTAGTAGACATGCTCGACGCAATTGCCGTCAGCATCCATGGTGATTGGATCATGCGGAATCGTAAGATGCGAAAATAAGAAGATCGGCTTGTCGGACTTCGTACGCGCCTCTGCAATGTATTCGAGCTGGTTCTGGAGCCGCGGACACTCGGCGCGCTCTGCCGAGGCGCCGTCAGTGGCGATCGGCGCGATCGGCGTCAGCCGCATGACCGCCTTCTCGAATTCCGTCGACTTTGACCAGAATGTGTCGACACCGAAGAACTGGGCGTCGGCATAGGGACTTCTGCGGCTCGGCCCCCACCAATTGCCGAGGTGATGATATTCGTAGCCGGCGTCGCGAAGAACCCGCTGTACGGCGTTTTCCCGAATGAGCCGAAACAACGGATAGCGATTGGTCTCCTCATCGCCCATCACGTTCTTGAGCGGCGAAAGGTCCGCCATGTTCATCGAAGATGATAGCGAGGAAATGGTTTTAGCGTAGTTGGAACGCGCATCGCGCGCTACATAGAAGCCGCGCCTTTCAAGTTCCGCGAAAAACGGCTCGTTGTCGTGATTGAAATGCTTCCTTAACGTTGCCGCCGATCCGTACCTATCCGGGACCAGATAGATGATGTCAGGCAAATTTGTCCGAATGAACTCGGGCGACGGCGCTTCCGCGAGGATTTTGTCGGTGGCGGCGTCGCCTGGCGGACTGGCTTGCGAGAGCGCCATGGCGGCAGCGATGGTCGATCCGGCCGCGATCGTCGCGGAAATGAAGAGCAGCGCTTTCGCGATTCTTTCGTTATCGCGACGGCGAATGCTGTGCGCCGCGGCAGCTGACACGAGAATAAGGCCGGCGAGCGCTGTGTAAAATCCAGTCGAACCGTACAGCCCGGCGTATTCGGCGGCGCCCATGAACCCGGAGAATTTGAAGAATCCGAAAAGGAAGATTGGAAACGCCACGGCCGCGATCCTGACGGCGCCGCCGATCATGAAAAGCAGCGCGGGCAAAGCGACCGCCAGACCAAACGACACCGCAGTCGGCCGCAACAGATCGTCGAGCAGCACTTCGCCGGGATTATCCAGCACGACGGCCGCGATCGCCATCATCGCGACGGCGGCGCTCCCGCCGAGCGTCATTAGCGCCGTTCGATCGAAGTGCGTTCGCCGATCAGCGGAGTTCATCAGGTCGTCCGATCAAACACGAAAAGCACGCGGCCGGAATTCGTTATCAATTCTTCTCTGCCGATCCGCGCTTTCCTCTCAAGCAGCGACCGGAAATTCTCTAGAGTATAATCGGCAAAAATGTCCTGCCGTAGCGTGAGGAGACGTCGCACCATTGGGTCTTCTTTCGGCACGAATTCAACGACGCCGCTCGGCGCGAGCGCGACGAGCCAGTCGACGATGCGTTCGAGAGGCACATTGCGGCCGATAGCGATGTGATGAATGAGAGCGAGCGCGACGAGCGCATCGACATCGCCATTCCGGCGCATGAGGCTCGTACGCTCCTCGCCGCTCCAGCCTTGGCCTGGGCTTGGGTTCGAGGCGTCCTGAAAAAGCGGAAGGAATTCGAGCTTTCGTTCCACCGCGCGGGCGTAGGCGCCTTCGAGCGCGCCGTGATCGAAGTCGAATCCAATGACGGATTTGGCGCCGCTTGACAGCGCAAGCTCCGAATACTCGCCAGTGTTGCAGCCCAAGTCCCAGACGAGGCGCGACCTTGACTCTGCGATGAAATCACCAACGACCCGGTGTTTCGCCGCATGTTCCTGCTGGTCGTAGCTGTGATTGGTCGCGTAGTCCGCCCAAACGGTTTTGTCTGAACCCTTCGGCCGCATGGTCGCGATCCAGCTGCGAAGGCCTGTCAGCATGCCGACATATGCTGCTTTCGGCAGCGGGCGCATCGCCGCCGCCGTCGCCTCGTCAAGCGATCCGTCGCGCGACTGCAGGTGCGCCGGCAGAACGACCTGCGAATAGACGTTCCACGAGAGCTTTCGGTGCGGCGGAATGAGCCGAGCGAGCATTGGCGTCGGGACACCTTCTAGGGAGCCGCGGAACCAGTCGTTGTGCGGCACGCCGAGCATGGCGTGCATCAGCAATGGGTTGAGAAACTGTTCGCAAAATTGCCGGTGCGCTTTCCAATAGTCGCCTTCGCGGTAAGCGGTGAAGGAGAGCGGATCGATGAAGATTGGACGCGGCCCGACGAACTGCACGTTGTAGGCGGTTGCATCTGACAGCGCGACGCCGCTTTGAAGCAGCGCGATTTGCAGGTCGAGATGGTGCAGCGCCGCCGCCTTGAGGAGCGAGAAGGACCACTCATAAGGATAGGATATGAAAGTCAGCCGCGGATGTTCGACGATTCGCGCGGCCTCCTCAACCGGCGCGTCTGCGTCGTTGGCGGCGACTTCACGCGATTCGATCACGTCGCCAGCGGCGATCAACCGCTTCAGCGCTTCATTAGAGCGTGCGAGTTCGAAGTCGGCGACTGCTGACTTGTTGACCGTTCGGAATACGCGTCCGTTCTGAAGGTAAACCCGGCCGGACGGATCGCGAAATGATGCGGGGTCGGCGCTCAAGCGTCGGTTCTCGGCTGGCCAGCCTCGCCGATAGATTCGGCAGGGGCATTCTTGCGTCCGCCGGAGAAGAACGCAACGGCCTTCGCCCAGTATGTGCGCATGATGAAGAGGCCGCCTGCCACGCCGCCGATGATCCCTTGCAAGATCATGCTGCCGGCGCCGGGGTCGATATAAGCGTGAGCCGGAGCGGTCATCGCAGCGAAAACTGCAATTGCGGCCGCGGTCAATTTGAAGGTTTCGCGTGACATGAAAATCGCTCGCAAGAAGTTGTAAACCAGTATCGTCAATCTGCCCGGCCATCCTGTAGAAAGCGTTAAGGTCGCCTCTCAGGATCGACTTTCCCGCGGGCGGCGGCTCGACAAGATCGCCAATGATAGGCAAGGACGACGCGCCTTGAGCTTGCGGCGGCGCGAGATGTCCAATACCGTTTTCATTGTCGTCCTCCTGTCGGCGCTCATGCATGCCGGCTGGAACGCGCTCATCAAGGAGCGGACCGACCGGTTTTTCTCGATCTCGCTGCTCGGCGTCGCGCAGGGCCTGCTCGCCCTCATCGCCTTGCCGTTCGTCGAGGTCCCGCGAGGAGAAACCTGGATCTGGATCGCCGCCTCAGCGGCGCTGCACACCGGATACAAGCTCTTCCTCGTGCGCGCCTATACCGCGGGCGACCTCGGCCAGGTTTATCCGCTGGCGCGCGGCGCGGCCCCGCTGCTGACATCGCTTGTCGCTCTCCTGGTTCTTCAGGAGACGCTTGGACCTTACCTGTGGGCAGGGGTGATCACGCTGTCTGTCGGCATAGCGATCATGTCGTTTCGCGGCGGCGGCGCGCGGGTAAGCCTCGATCGCAAGGCCGTCGCTTGGGCGCTGGCGACGTCGGTGTTCATTTCCGGCTACACGATTGTCGATGCGGTCGGCGCGCGCGGCGCTGCATCGCCGTCCAGCTACATCGCGTGGATGTTTGTCCTTGACGGCCTGACGATTGGCGCGGTCTACGCTTTCGTACGGCGCGAAAAGCTCGGCGCGCTGACTAATGAGCTGCCCTTCGGGTTTCTCGCGGCGCTCTTATCGCTTGGCGCCTACTGGCTCGTCATCTGGGCGATGACGCAGGCGCCGATCGGCGCTGTCGCCGCTCTGCGCGAGTCGAGCATCCTGTTCGCGCTGGCGATCTCGGCGGTGGTCTTGCGGGAACGCTCATCGCTGTGGCGAATCGGTTCGGCGCTGATGATCCTCGCCGGTGTCGCCTTGATGCGCCTCGGTTGAACGGACAGGCGATCGCGCTCGAACTGGCTAAGTCGCAGCGCGCCAGATCTGATTGGCGATGATCGATCCGACGACGGATGTAAGCGCCAGGAAATAAATCAGGCCCGCGAAGACCGACGTCAGCACTGTCTTTATCCATCCCCGGCCATAGGCGCGCTTCAAGGCGGCGACGAAATAGACGCCGAGCGCGGCCATCGCGACGGGAAAAACGCCCGGGACGCCGAACTGCCCCAGCAGGATCGCAATGCCGACGATCGCAAATCCCATCGCATGGCTATAGAGCGACAAGACGAGGTGATCGAAGAGCAGCGCATTGCGGCCGCGAATGAAGAGAGCAAGGATGAGGGCGAGGACCGGCGCCATGAAGAACATGACGCGGGGTAGCCAGACATTGATTTCATTGTTGAACGCGACCGGGTTGGCGACAATCAGGTCTATCCCGTTCATCAGGCGGTCAAAGCCGCGCACGGCGTCTTCTTCCGTCACGCCGGCCTCGACGGAAGGTTCCCCAAGATCCCCGCCAGCCTTGATTTCCTCGTTGGCGGATTGCGTGATGCTGGCCGAACACGCCCGCCATTTCTCTTCGTCCACCCGAAGGTCCTGCGGCCTGACGAAGAATCGCAAATTCGCCGTGATGTTGCACTCATACCGGTCGCCGTCGACGGTGATGACTCCCTGCGCATCATTGATTTCGATCCGTTCAAGCGCTGCGCGCGCCTCCGGCCCGGCTCCAGCGGGCGCCGTCTCCAGCGCGGCCTTCTCCGCGGCGACCTCTTCGGCGGTCTTGGCGCGTACTTCCACCGCCACGAACATGGTGTGCGTGACGCCGAGCACGAGGAAGAAAAGGAAGCTGACAACAAGAAAAAGCCGGACGGGCGGCGTGTAGCGCGATCGCTTGCCGTGGCTGTAATTGGTCGGAACGGCGCCCGGCGACGCCGCCATCAGGCCAAGCGTGCGCCACATCCGCGAATCGAACGAGAAGGTGTCTTTGATAAAGTCCTTGAACAGAACGAAGGTGCTCCGCCGCATGTCGTCGTTCTTCTGGCCGCAATTCCAGCAAAAAGGGCCGGCGATTTTCGCGGCGCAGGAGAGGCAGACAAGCGCCGCGCCCGTCGCAAGAGCGGCGCCCATGGCGGCATCGGCCGGCGGCGAATCGATGCCGGCGCCATCCTCCGCAGGATCGATTTCCGGCGTGTCGCTGGCCATCCCCGTCGCCCTCAATGACGGCGCCAGCTTACAGCCGCGCCCCCGCCGGCGCCAAACCCAGAATGGAAGGGGTCGGCCGGTCATGCTAGAGGGCACCGCTCCGATGCCGACATTCGTCACCCGTTTCGCCCCGTCGCCGACCGGCAATCTCCACCTTGGCCACGCTTATTCGGCGTTGACGGCCTTTGGCGCGGCGAAATCGGCGGGCGGCCGTTTCCTCGTTCGGATCGAGGATATCGACCGCGGCCGATGCCGCCCTGACTATGAAGCGGCGATCCTTGAGGATCTCGCCTGGCTTGGGGTCTTGTGGGAGGCGCCCATTCGTCGGCAGTCGGAGCATTTTTCCGAGTATGATTCAGCGCTTCAGAACCTGATCGCAAGAGGCGTCGTCTACCGGTGTTTCAAGACCCGCAAGGACATTCTCGACGAAATCGCCCGTGCGCCGCATCTGGGGGCGGAGGGTCCTGACGGCCCCGTCTTTATCGGCGCGCCGCTCGCCGCCTATGAAGAGCGCTCTCTGCTCGCCGAGGGTGCGCCTTATGCCTGGCGACTTTCGATCGGCGCGGCGAGAGAGGCGCTCGGACCTGAATTTGCGGCGCTGGAATTCATCGAGCAGGACATCGACGGCGGAAATGAGCGCGTCGTTCGCGCGACGCCCGAAATATTCGGCGACGCCGTGATCGCCCGCAAGGATTCCGGCACAAGCTATCACCTCGCCTCGGTTCACGACGACGCGCTGCAGGGCGTCACGCATGTCATCCGCGGCGAGGATTTGCGCGCTGCCGCGCATCTGCACGCGCTGCTGCAGGCGCTGCTTGGACTGCCAAGGCCTGTTTATCGTCATCACGCGATTATCACCGATGACAGCGGCAGGAGGCTCGCCAAGCGCGATCGCGCCGCGACCTTGCGATCGCTTCGCGAGAGCGGCGTCGGACCCGAGGACGTGCGGCGGCGGCTCGGCCTTACTGGTTGAGCGTCGACGCCGAAACGGCGGGATATCGGTCGCCGGCGACGGCTTGCGGCGGCGCGGCGCGCTCAATCGCCGCAATATCGTCCGCGGTCAGGTCGACCTTCAGCGCGCCAACATTCTCGTCGAGCCGCGCGATTTTCTTGGTGCCGGGGATCGGGATGATGTCGTCGCCCTTCGCCATCACCCATGCGAGCGCAATCTGTCCGGGCGTTGCGCCTTTTCCTTGCGCGATGGCGGCGATCTCATCGACGAGTTTGAGGTTTTTCTCGAGGGCGCCATCTGCAAAGCGCGGATTCATCGCAAGGCGATAGTCGCCCTTGCCGAAATCCTCCCGGCTGCGAAAGGCGCCGGTCAACAGCCCGCGCCCGAGCGGCGAATAGGCGACGAAGGCGACGCCAAGGCGCCGGCAGACGGGAATCATTTCTTTTTCCATGTCGCGCGTCACGATCGAATATTCCGACTGCAGCGCCGCGACCGGATGCACGCTTGACGCCTTTTCCAGCGTCGCCGCGCTCACTTCGGAAAGACCGATCGCGCGCACCTTGCCAGCCTTGACGAGATCTCCCATCGCGCCGACGGAGTCTTCGATCGGCACCGAAGCGTCGCGTCGATGCATGTAATAGAGATCGATCTGGTCGACGCCGAGGCGCTTCAGCGAGGCGTCGCAGGCCTGTCTGATATAGGCGGGATCGTTCGACAGGCCGGCGAGACTTCCGTCGGCGTTGCGGCGGATTGCGAACTTCGACGCAAGTATGACGTCCTTGCGTCGGCGTTTCAGGAATCCCGAGAGCTGCTCCTCATTGCGGCCATTGCCATACATATCGGCGGTGTCGAAGAAATTGATCCCGCGCTCCAGAGCGGCGTCGAGAACTTTCTCCGCATCGGCGTTCGACAGCGCCTCGCCGTAGAACTCCGCGAGCCCCATGCAGCCAAAGCCGAGGCGCGAGACCTGCAAGCCCGATTTTCCGAGCGGGACTCTTTTCATCGGCGCCTCCATCTTTGCAGAGCGCCTGTCATAGCGACGCCACCGCAGAAAATCGAGCTTACGGCGCCGCGCCTTCCTCAATCGTGATCCGGTAGCGCCCGGTCATCGGCCACGAGAACAGCACATCCTCGAGTTTCGGGCCGGCGCCGATATTGTGGACGATCATCGGCCAGCCGGAGGCGCCGATGCGATCCGTCACAATGCCGATATGCGGCAGCAAGCCGTCGTCGCCGCGGAGGTTCCAGGCGACGATGTCGCCCGGGCGATAGGCCTTCGGGTCGAGGCTGGGCGCAAGGCGGTAGCCTTGGCGCGTCATATAGGTCTCGAGATTGGGCACGCGGCGATGATCGATGTTCGAATCCGGCTGGGAGAGGCCCCAGAAGGCTGGATAAGACGCAAAGCTCGCTTTCATGTCTTCGTGAACGAGCGCCTGAAGATCGAAGCCGACCTGGCGGAGCGCGCGCACGATCTCGTCCGCGCAAACGCCGCGATCCGGGGCGACGTCGCCCATCGGATAGGCGATGCGGCGATAAGAAGGATCATAGACCACGGCGGACTTGGTGCGCTCCAGCGCCGCCGCCGACAGCCTTTCGCCGAATGGCGCGGCGGCGGCCGGGACTGCGGCCAGGG
>JBGSNB010000611.1:0-4972 GCA_041739835.1 Parvularculaceae bacterium
ATCTATGTGACGCGGACGCCGGTCGCGCCGTCAGCGGTTGCGCTGGCGCTGCCGGGCGGACAATTCGGCGCGCCGCGCGCCATGATGACGGACGAAATCACGGACGTCATCTCACGCTTTGCGCAGGCGGCGTCGGTCTGCAAGGCGACCGGCTTTTCCGGCGTGCAGGTGCATGGCGCGCATGGCTATCTGATCTCCGAATTCCTGAGCCCGAAAGCGAACTTGCGCGATGACGCATGGGGCGGCTCGCTCGACAATCGCGCGCGGCTGCTGTTGAAAACCGTTGCGGCGGTCCGCGCAAAAGTCGGCTCGGGATTTCCGGTTTCCGTCAAACTCAATTCCTCCGATTTCCAGAAAGGCGCATTTTCCTCGGACGAAAGCTTGCAGGTCATCGAATGGCTGAACGAGGAGGGAATCGACTTCCTCGAGATTTCGGGCGGCTCTTATGAGCAGCCGAAAATGATGGATATCGAAGGCATGGAACCGGCGGATGAGCGCCGCGCGTCGACGAAGGCGCGCGAGGCGTATTTTCTTCAGTTTGCGGAGGAAGCCTCGCGCGTCGCAAAAATGCCGCTGATGGTGACCGGCGGTTTTCGTTCGCGCGTCGCGATGGAGGCGGCGCTGGAGTCGGGCGCTGCCGACATGATCGGCATCGCGCGCCCGATGTGCGTCGATCCCGATATCGCCGGCGAACTTCTGTCCGGCGAGGTCGCGGAAGCGCCCCGCTACGAAAAAGCCCTGCGTCTTGGCGACGGGTTTTGGGGGCCGAATTCGAAGAACAATTTCATCAAGGCGCTGAACGGATTTGCCGCGATGGCTTTTTTCTATGAGAACATCTTTCGCCTCGCGGATGGCGAGGAGGCGCGCCCGGAAATGGCGCTCTTGCCGGCGTTCCTGCGGCATCAGATGAGCGAGCGGCGCGCGGCGAAACGGCTGGAGGGATAGTCACCCTCGCCGCAATCTCACGATCGCCGCGTCGAGCGCCTGCAGGAAGCGCGAGCGGTCCTCCTTCGAGAACGGCCGCTGGCCGCCGGCGGCGGTCGGATCGCCGGACCCCCTCAGATCCTGCATGATTGCGCGCGTCGCAATCGCCGCGCCGATCGAGCTTGTCGTGAACGGCTTGCCGTTCGGGGCGATGACGGCGGCGCCGTTTTTCAGGCATCTCTCCGCGAGAAGAATGTCGCCGGTGACGACAATCGAGCCGGCGCCGGCGCGCGCCGCAATGAAATCATCCGCCGCGTCAAACGCATCGCCGACGATTTCGCGCGCGATCAATGGAAGGCTTGGAATCCGGACGCCGCCATTGGTGACGACGAGGACGCTGACCGCATGGCGCGCGGCGACCTTGTAGATCTCGTCCTTGACGGGACAGGCGTCCGCGTCGATCAGAATGGCGAGTGAAGTCATCCGCGCGCTAACTTATGCCTGTTCGTAAGCTTGCTTCAGCCACGTCTTCACCTCCCTATCGACCTCGCCGACGGCGGCGAGCTTGATCCGATGGCTGACCATCGAATTGAAACTCCCGGAGGCTTCAAGGCGTCCGGCCGGCGCAACGCCCTTCAGATTGACGCCGAGATCGAGCCGCGTCTTCGTCGACGGCTGGATGATCGCGAATTGTTTCGACCGCCGCACGCTGACATAGGCCTTTTTCGGCGCGAACTCGACATCCTTGCCGAAGGCCTCGATCGCCTTGACGAGGGCATCGTAAATCGGGCGAAGCGCCGCCTTTTCGCCGGCATATTGCGCGGCGACGAGGTCGGTCCCGCCTTCGGCGAGGCTGCCGGCGTCGGACTTGAAATATTTCAGCGCGACCATATTGGCGTAGCCATGGGTCATGCTGTGATCGGATTTTAGATGCGCGATGAGGGCGCCGTGTTTTTCAGCGCCGCTCTTTCGCGCGATCGCCAGCCACTGATCGAGGGGTTTGCCGGTCTTTTCCTTGAACGACGCGATCATGTCGGCTTCAGCTTCGGCGGACGTCTTTGCCATTTTGCAGCTCCTAAGGTTGCAACGGCCAGTTTTCAGCGCGCAGCGCCTTTGGCGTCATCGGGCCCATCAACGCGAACATGGCGTTCTGCATCCGTGCGCCGAGGGTCGGCTTTCCGGTTTCGACAAACGCCTTGAAATTCTCGACAATGAATTTCGCACCGCCATCCATCGACTTCTCGCTTTTCGAGCCGGCGACGATGTTCTCGGTGATCAGGCAGAATTCGACGCCCTCAGCCGTCTCTGAGAGAGTATAAGTCACTTTCGACGGCGGGTCGTCGAGCGACGTCAAGCGAAAGGTGTGCGACAGCAGGCGCGGCGGGTCCATCTCGAGAAACTCGCCGACGACGCCGACGGCGCGCTTGTCGGCTGACAGCATCCTGTAAGCTTTGCCCGGCTTCACCGCCGGCGTATCCCAGCTTGAATTCCAGAAAAAGGGGCGGGGGCTCGTCGTCTTCACCAGTTCCGACCAGACGGTCTCGATCGGCGCCTTGATGATGACCTTGTAGACCTGTTTGCCGGCATATTTCGGATCGCTCATTCTTCCCTCCCGCGTTTTGATTTGATTGAGCCCGCCTCAGCGCGCGTTTCGGCGAGATATTTGAGCCGCGTGATTTCGCCCGTCCAATAGCCGCTGTAATCGTCCGTCCAGCGATCATAGATCATGCGGATCGGCGCGGCGTTGAAATACAGGCGGCGCGTCCTTCCGTCTTTTTGCGAGACGATGAGATGCGCGGCTTCGAGCACGGCGAGGTGCTTCATGATGGCGATGCGGCTGACATCGAACTTCGCCGCGACTTCGCCGACGGCGGCGCCGGGCCTGTCTCGCAAGAGGTCGAGAACGCGCCGCCGCGTCTCATGCGCGAGCGCGGCGAAAACGGCGTCCATGTCCCGGTCTGCGGCGTTCATAGGTAACAATATAGTTACATGACACGGGAACGCCGTCAAGCCTGCCCGTTGACAGCTTCCGCGCGTCTCCCGACTGTCCGCCGCCATGTCGCCGAACCTCTTGCTGATCGATACGCTGCTGCGCGGAATGACCGTCGGCGCCGAAGTGCTGATCGCGCTCGCGTTTTTGTCGCGCTGGCCGTTCACCTGGCGGCGCGGGCTCGGCGCTGCGTTCATTGTTTCCGCCGCCAGCTACATTATCGCGACATCGGATGCGCTGCGCGCGGCGCTCGGATCGCTGATCGTTCCGATTCAGATCCTGTCGATTCTGTCGCCGGTCATCTTCTGGCAATTCTCGCTGTCGCTGTTCAATGACGCTTTCAGGATGCGCTGGCCGGCGATGGTTCCGTATCTCTTCGTCGCGCCGCTGGTCGTTTTCCATTTCACGGGGATCGAAGGCGGCGCGTGGACGGCGGCGCTGGCGCTGTCGCGCGTGACCATGATCGGCGCCTTCGGCCATGCGATGTATACGGCGCTGCGTTATCTCAATGACGATCTCATCGAAGGGCGGCGGCGGTTCCGGGTCATCTTCGCGGTCGCCGTTGCGATCACCGGCTTCATCATCAATTATTCCGAGACGATCGGCTTTCGCGATGAGCCGCCCGCCTGGGTGCTGCTGTTCCAGGCGTCCTCGATCCTTGCAATGACGCTCGCCTTCGGGGTCTGGCTGATCGGCATGCGCGGCGTCGTCCTTGACGGGCGCCCGGCCGAGGTCAGAGCTGACGCCGCGGCGCCTGCCGCGGACCGGATGCGAGCCGCCGACCGGCCCGCCTATGAAAGGCTGATGGCGCTGATGAAGGACGGGGTATGGAAAGAGGAGGGGTTGTCGGTCGCAAGTCTTGCCGCCAATGTCGGCCTCCCTGAGCACCAGTTGCGCCAGCTGATCAATGGGCAACTCGGCTGGCGGAATTTCTCCGCCTTCCTCAATTCCTATCGGCTTGAAGAAGCGCGGCGCCGTCTCGCCGACCCGTCGGAAGCGCGGCGGCAGGTGCTGCAGATCGCGCTCGATGTCGGCTTTGGCTCGATCGCCCCGTTCAACCGGGCTTTCAAGGAGGCGACGGGCCAGACGCCGACCGAATTCCGCAAGGCTCGGCTCGGCGACGCCTGAGCGCTTCTGAAAATCTCTGATCGAATCCGAAAATGCGTGATGTTTTCGGAACTTGCGGAGAATTCGCGGCCGCGCCCCGCGATCTGTCGGGCATCGCTTTGATGGAGCCCCAGATGGAACAATTGATCGCCGGCGCCGCCGGCTGGTTCATGCATATCCTGCCGTTCGAATTCGGTCGCTATGTCATCGCCGCCTTTGGTGTCTTCCTGCTGATCGCGGCCTTCGCGCGACCGCTTGCCGGCCGCAAGATCAGGAAGGCGTCGCCGCAGCGCGCGCAGATGGTGCGCGAATTCTGGGCGTCGCTCCGCACCTCGGCGATCTTCGCCCTCGGCGGCGTCGTTTCGGTCATGGGGTCAGAGGCAGGGATCATGAAGGCTTATGACGATCCGGCGCAATTCGGCTGGGGGTATTTCTGGCTTTCCCTCGGCGCGCTCATCGTCTTGCACGACGCCTGGTTTTACTGGACGCATCGCCTCATCCACGACCCGCGGCTGTTCCGGCGCGTTCACCGCCTGCATCACAAGTCGCACAATCCATCCCCCTTCACCGCTTATTCGTTCGACATCGGCGAGGCCGCGATCAACGCCGCCTTCATGCCTTTGATGCTTCTATTCCTGCCGATCTCGCACTTTGCCGTATTCCTCTTTCTTGCACACATGATCTTGCGCAATGTCGTCGGCCATTCCGGTTATGAGCTGTTTCCAGCGCGCCGCGATGGCCGCCCGGTCTTCGACTTCATGACGACAGTGACGCATCACGATCTCCACCACGCGCAGGCGGGTTGGAATTACGGCTTGTATTTCACCTGGTGGGACCGGCTCATGGGCACCGAGCACCCGCTCTATCATGAGAAATTTGCCGAAGCCGTCGGCAAGCCGCTGGACGGATCGGCGGTGAGGGCGATCGCGCCGGCGCGCCGTCGGGTCGCCG
>JBGSNB010000048.1:0-2162 GCA_041739835.1 Parvularculaceae bacterium
CCCGAAGCGGAGCAGCCGGCGCCGATCGCCGATCGGTCAACTTGGACCGACGCCCGCGCCGATTTCATCGGCCCGAATAGCGAAGCGATGGGAACGGTCGAATTCCGCGACGGGCTCGGAGGCGTCGTGATGCGCCTCGACATGACGGGCCTTGCGCCCGGCTGGCATGCGATTCACCTGCATGTCGCCGGCGACTGTTCGGACGGCGCGGAGGGCTTCAAGGCCTCTGGCGGCCATATCAACCCGGACGATGTCGAACATGGATTGCTCAATCCCGCCGGCGCGCACCGCGCCGACATCCCGAATATCCTCGCGGATGAGAACGGCGCCGTTAAGACGGAAATCTTTCGCGCCGGCGTGCATCTGCGCCCCAGCGAAGAAGCCGCCGCAATCAACGGCCCCTTCCCGCTCATCGACGACGACGGCTTTGCGGTCGTCGTGCACGCCAACCCTGACGATCACTTTTCGCAGCCGATCGGGGGTTCGGGAGACCGCGTGGCGTGCGCGGCGATCAACAAATGAGGGCCGCCGGCGCCCTTGCCGCACTACTGGCTGCTTGTTCTACTTACGACGTCACCATCGTTGACGACCCCCTTATCGCCGACTTCGAGGAAAGCATCGGCGGCGCGGCTCTCGATCGCGCGAGGGCCTATTTCTCGCTCGGATGCGCCGCCGACTCGGAGCAATGGGCGCAAGTCGCACAGACAACCGGCGAAGTTTCGCTTGAAGCAAGCTATCTGATCGCAGCCTCGAGAGCGGCGACCGGAGACTTCATCCTTGCCCGCGATCTTGCGGCCGCCGCGCTTGATGACCCGTCGGCGGATGCGCCTGGCCCCTTCCGCAGTGCATTAGTGGGACTTCTCGTGGCGATTCATCTTGAGCTTGGCGATCCTGCTGGAGCCGAAGCGGATTTGCTGAAATTTGAACCGAAGATTGGCGCGGCGGCGGAAGCCGACAGGGCGATTTCCTTCGAGACACTGCCTGCGCCAGTTCATTCGATCCAATACCTGGCGATACTTAAGGAACTGTCAGGGGATGTCGAAGCGGCGGCGGCGCTGCGGACGCATTTCGATTTTGTCACCAGCGATTTTCATTCGTCGCGCGCGGGCGGTCCTCTTCGGCCTGCCGACTACTGGATTCTTGCGTCGGTCGGAGCGGGTAGGCTCACGTCGGATAAAGCCGCAAGACAAATTCAAGCGGCATGGACGGGCGGGTTTCGGGCAGGCTGGCCGTTTAATTACGGCATGCACGCCGCGTTCTATCCATTCCGGGAATCAAAAGCGTTTGCTGACCTTTTCCGTCGCATCGAAAGTGACGTTTCGAGTCCCCGCCGCGCTGTGACGGGGACGCAGATCGAGGACCCTGCAAGTCGTGGCTTCAACGGAATGCTGGTCAGCAAGAGGCAGTGCGGCGGCGTCGAGGCCGGATAGGTCAGCGATTCAAAACGCCGGCCGCGCGATCATCAGCCAGAAAATCGCCAGCACGGCGAAGAACGCCGGAAAGCCGAAGGCGAACCAGCGCCGGTAGAGCTGGTGGTATTCTTCCGGCAGCGGCACCGCGTCGGCTGCGGCGCGGCGGGCGAGATCGCGCATTTTTCTCTGCATGAAGACGACCGGGATCCAGAAGGCGCCGGTCAGCAAATAAAGACCCAGCGACGCGACGATCCAGCCGCTCGTCAGCGGATAGCCGGCCGCATCGGCGAGCCAGACTCCGGTGACCGGCTGCGCAATGACGGCGGACAGCGTGAACAGGTAATCGGCGATGACGACAATCGTCGCGACCTCGGCGATCGTCTTTGCGTCGCGCGTGCGGTGCGCCATCGCCATGAAAAACGCGATGCCGGCGCCCGTGCCGAGCAGCACCGTCGCGCCGATCACATGCAGCCATTTGGCGAAATGATAGAATTCCATCAGCGCTCCTCGAGTATCAGCGCCGTCGCCGCTGCGAGCGCCAACGCTGGAAAAACCTTCACAAGCACGCCGAAGGGATCGAGCCACAGATGCGGCTCCGTGATAGTGCCGGCGAGAAGATAAAGGGCTGAGACCAGCAGCGAAGCGAGGCACGCGCGGCGCGCCGTCGGTCGAAAGAGAATGCCCGCGCCGATCGCGATGTCGAGGAAGGACGCCGCGCCGACAAGCGCCGTCGAGGCGTCGGGGC
Source organism: Parvularculaceae bacterium (assembly GCA_041739835.1). GTDB lineage: Bacteria > Pseudomonadota > Alphaproteobacteria > Caulobacterales > Parvularculaceae > Amphiplicatus. The sequence goes on from JBGSNB010000048.1 coordinate 2,158, forward strand.
CGAGC
>JBGSNB010000179.1:0-2008 GCA_041739835.1 Parvularculaceae bacterium
GCGGAGACGGCGCTGACAGCGGCGCCGAGGCGGCGCTTGACCCGTCTCGCATTGGAGCGCACGCGCAGCGCAAGATCGGCGCGATTGACGGCGAAGCCGCGCCTGAATTTCCGCCAGCCCCAATACGCGTTGACCACGCGCCGGTGCAGGCGGAAGGATTTCAGGCGTTCCGGCGTCACGACCTCGATGACGTTTTCGGCGGGCCAATGGTAGAAGAGCGGGCGTGCGTCGTTCAACACTGTCGCTGAGAAGGCGATCTCTTCCTGCGTCGGCAACCCGTTGCGCAGCGCCAGGATGACGGGCCGAACGACGCAGGGATAGACCGTGTACGGCGTGTGCATCGGATCGCCGCGACGAGGCGTCAATTCGACATGATGGCGCTCGCTGAAGCGCTCGAAGCCGGCGCCGTCGACGTCGCCGACAAAGCCGGATTCAAGATCCAGATAGAGCAATGTCGAAAGGTCGCTCATCACCGGCGCCGTTCATCCCGTCGCACGGCCGTTGATCAGGTCTTCGATGTGAAGACTGACCGCGGTCGTTTCAAAAATCCGGCGCGCCGGGATCGGGCCTTCTTCGGCGCCGGCGGAGATCGCATCGGCGAGGAGGCTCATCTCGGCGGCGTGGCCCTTGTCGGCGGCGGCCGCTTCCCAGATCGTCTGGCCCGACGGATATTCGACGCATTTCACGAAATCGTCGATGAGGAAGGCCTTGCCCTCGCAGAAGACCTCGATCCGCTCCTTCGGCAGGCCGGTCTTCGGCCCCGAGGCGGTGTAGACGAGATTGCAGACGGACCCGTCGGCGTAGCGCAGGGTCGCGGCGAAATTGTCATTGGCGAGAAACGCCGTCCCCTCGGGCGATATGCCGTGCGCCGAAATCGCCGCCGGCGGCGCCCCCGTGAGAGAGGCGAAGAAGTCGTACATGTGACAGGCTTCGCCGATATTGCGGCCTGCGCCTTCCGCGTTCTGGATCCAGCTGTCCGCCGGGATATAGCCGCCATTCAGGCGGTAATTGACCATCAGCGGCGCCTTGCGATCGCGGAGCCGCTGGCGGACGGCGTCGGCCGCCGGCGAAAATCCCCGATTGAAGCCGGCCATCAGGATCCGGCCGGACGATGCTTCGTAGGCTGATCTTACCCGGTCGAGCCCGTCCCAGTCGATCGCGAGCGGCTTTTCGACGAAGACATGCTTGCCGGCGGCGATCGCGCGCGCCGTCTGGTCCGCGTGCTCATGGTGACGGGTCGCGATCACCACCATGTCGATCGAGGGGTCAGCGAGAACCGCGTCGAAATCCGAAATCAGCGCCTCGACGCCGCGCTGGCGGGCGAAATTGCCGCCGCGCACCGGGTCGCGCGAACAGACCGCCTTCAGCTGGAAGACGTCGCTGCGCTTGTCCATCTGCGGAACCAGCATCGAAACGCCGAACCCGCCGGCGCCGACGAGGCAATAACGCACCTTGTCGCCGCGCGGGATGCGCGCGCCGCGGATATTGACGCGCGCGCTGTCTGGCCTGTCGACGGATTTCGGATCGAGATCGACGGGGCTCTTCGGGTGATAGACGAAGATGACGCCGAGCGGCGCCGTCTTCGACCGGGCGAGCGTGTCATACGCCTTCGCTGCGTCCTCGACCGGAATGAGGTCGTCGATCAGCGCTTCGATGTTGACCTTGCCGGCCGCAATGAGGTCGAGCCAGGCCTGCATGTTGCGGTTCTGCGTCCAGCGGACATAGGCGTAAGGGTAATCGCGTCCCTCGACTTCGTAGCCCCAGTCGTAACGCCCTGGCCCGTAGGACGTGCTCATCAGCACGTCGATCTCCTTGCGGTAGAAATCGGGCCGCTCGATATTCATGCCGATATCGCCGACAATGACCACCTTGCCGCGCCGCCTCGTCGCCTTCATCGCGTTGTTGATGAGCGCATCGGTCTTCGCCGCCGCCGTGATGATCGTCGCATCAGCGCCGGCGCCGCCGCCCATATGCAGCGACAGGCGGACCGCCTCGTCCGCATTCGCCG
>JBGSNB010000191.1:0-4252 GCA_041739835.1 Parvularculaceae bacterium
GGCCTCTGGTCTATCTTTCGCCGCGGGGGTCGGCGGTTTGATCAGGGCCGGGCGCGGGCGCTGGCGACGGGGCCGGGCGTAATGGCGCTCTGCGGCCGGTTCGAGGGCGTCGATGAAAGGCTGATGGCGGCGCGGGGCCTCGAGGAGGTATCGATCGGCGATTTCGTGCTGGCGGGCGGGGAAGTCGCCGCCATGGCGCTGATCGAGGCTTGCGTGCGTCTTATTCCGGGGGTATTGGGCTCGCCTCTTTCGCTGGGCGAGGAGAGCTTTTCGCCCGGGGAAGGAGATGTGCGCGGCCGTCTGCTGGAATACCCCCAGTACACGCGGCCGCGTCTTTTCGAGGGTCGCGAGATCCCCCCAGTGCTGCTTTCCGGCGATCACAAGAAAATCGCCCGGTGGCGCCGGGACCAGGCTGAAGAAATAACGCGCGCGCGACGACCGGATCTCATCGCCTCCGGTCCTATCCGGCGGGACAACAAGGATAAGGACTAGGCCCATGAACATCATCGAGCAGCTCGAAAAAGAGGAAATGGCGCGGCTTGAAAAGTCGGTGCCGGAATTTGCGCCGGGCGACACGCTGAAGGTCGGCGTCAAGGTCAAGGAAGGCGACCGCGAACGTGTGCAGGCCTATGAGGGCGTGTGCATCGGGCGCGCCGGCTCCGGCCTCAACGAAAATTTCACTGTCCGCAAGATCTCGTTCGGCGAAGGCGTCGAGCGCGTGTTCCCGGTGTACTCGCCGTCGGTCGCCTCGATCGAGGTCGTGCGCCGCGGCAAGGTTCGCAGAGCCAAGCTCTATTACCTGCGCGATCGGCGCGGCAAGTCGGCGCGCATCACCGAAAAGACCAGCGCCAAGGAAGAAGCGGCCGAGTAGTCCGCCGTCCGCCGCGAGGAATTCATCAAGGGCCCGCCGAAAGGCGGGCTCGTTCTTCGTTCAGCGCAGCGATTTGAGGTCGAGCGCGCGCGACATCGCTTCGCCGCCATCGACGCTCCGGATACTGACATTCACAGACTTCGCCGCCCAGTCGATATCGATCCGGCCGTAATTCGCGTCGTAATACATCTCGCCGAGGCGGTTCGGATCTGGCTCGACCCAAGTCTCGCCCGACTGCGCGCGCCAGGTCGACGCCGGCAAGTTCAGCGATGACGAGGTCGCTTCAAACAACGGATAGCCGATGACGTCCTTGCGCTCGTAGAACGCCGCCGAATGGCGGTCCCCCGAGAGAACGATGAGATTTTCCGCGCCGGCGCGATCGATGACGTCATAGAGTCTCTGGCGTTCCTTCGGAAATTCTCGCCAAGCTTCCCAGCCATGGCCCTCCGACATCACCTGGATTGAGGAGACGAGCAGGCGAAGGTCGGCAGGTTCTTTCAGCTCCTCTTCAAGCCAAGCCCATTGCGCGTCGCCGAGCATGGTTTTCGCCGGATCGGCATCCGGCAGCCAGCGCTCCTTGCCGCGCGCGCCGATTTCGTCCGTCGGCGCCAGCGGCGAGCGGAAAAAGCGCGTGTCGAGCATGATGATCTGGACGCGCTCGCCTTCCTCGCCGATCGTCCACGATCCGTAAACGCCCGGCCGTGCGGCGCGTTCGTCCTTCACATCCCAGACATATTCGAACAGTCGCTCGGACTGCTCCTTGAACTGATAATCGCCACCGGCGTCGTTCATGCCGTAATCATGATCGTCCCAGACGGTGAGCACAGGCGCGGCGGCGCGGACGCGCGAGAAGGGCGCGCTGTCGGCAAGGCGCATATAGGCGGCCTTCAATTCCGGCAGCGCCGGATCGTTCGAGCGCACGTCCCCATAAACATTGTCGCCGAAATAGAGGACGAGGCCGGGATTTTCCGCGGCGATCCTGTCCCAGATCGACTGGTCCTCGTTCTGCTGCGCACAGGACGCAAATATTATCCGCGTCAGCGTTTTCTCTTCGTCAAGCGGCGCCGACGGGATTGGTCGCGCGCGGATGGCGCCTGACGGCGCCTCGGGCGCAATCGAGGGCGCGTCGCCGTCATTATGCGCGGTTGCGCAGGCGGCGATGGCGAGAAAGGATGCGGCTGCGAGATTGCGTTTGATGCTCATATGGTCTTTCCTTGGCCGGTCGCCGCAACTCTAACCGACCCATGCGACGGTTCAACGACGATTGCGGCGATCACGGCCTCTTTTGCAATTCCAGCTCCGGGGGGAGGAGTTCGAAACCGGTGAAAAAGCCGTTGTAATTGCAGGTCAGCTCTTCGCCAGCGGCGATGTCGCAGAGCGACCGGCCGGCGGCGAAGTCGGAATAATCCGTGTTCGGTTTTTCTGAGTGATTCATGAATCGAGAATTGTCGACTTCGTAGATGATGAATTCCGGTTTCTCCGGATGCGGAAAGGCGTAGCGGTCGAGGAGCGCTTTCAGATGCGGCGGCGCCGCGAGATAGTCCGCCGTCGGCACCAGCCGGTCGAATTCAGGTTCGAACTTCGAAATGATCTGACCCTTTTTCACATTTTCCGCGGTGAAGACGCCAACGCCCTCGATGGCGCTTTTCGCGATATAGGTGCTGATGATGAACATGCCGGCCTTCATTCGTGGGGCGAAGGCGTTCTAACGTGCGGCGCCGAGGATCGCCAGACAGTTTCGTTCAAAGGCGCGCGCGGCCGCCTCATGGCTGAAACGGCCCTCAACCAGCGACCGCGCATTTTCAGCAAGCCGGGCGCGCAGAGGGTGATCCGAGAGGAGGCGCACGAGCTGATCGGCGAAAGCGTGCGCCTCATCGGCCGCGAGATAATGCTCGCCGGCGCGGACCGGCAGGCCTTCGACGCCGAGCGAAGTCGAAACGACAGGAAGCCCCATCGCCATCGCCTCATACGCCTTCATCCGCGTGCCGCCGCCGACGCGGAGCGGGATTGCAAAGGCCGCACCCCGCGCTTCGTCGCGGATGTCGTCGACAAAGCCGGTGAAGCGCCAGCTGAGCCGGCGCTCCCGCGCCTTCTCGATCAGCGCGGGCGGCGGTTTCCTGCCGATCACGATGAAGGAGGCGTCAGGGCGCGCAGCGGCAATCTTCGGCCAGACATCGTCCATGAACCAGAAGAGCCCGTCCTGATTGGCTTTCCAGTCCATCGAGCCTGTGAAAACAACCTTCGGGGGCGCGTCCTCCGATGGCGGCGAAAAGCGAAAAAAGTCGGTATCGACGGCGGTCGGAATCGAGAGGGCCATCCTCGCGCCAAACCGCGCGCGGAAGGAATCCGCGTCGCGCTCGGAAACCGCGATGACGCCGGCGGCGGCGGCGCAGGCTCTGGTCTCGAAGCGACGCATCTTCGCCGCCTCCCGCCTCCAAACAAGTTTCATGACGCCGGCGGCGGCCATCGCATGGCGCTCGAGTATTTCGGTTTCGACGTTATGCGCAAAGAAAAGGTGCGGCGATCCGATGGTCGGCGGCGCCATCGCGAGGGACTGGACATAGTCGAAGATGACAATGTCGGGACGTGCGCGGATCGCGTCGCCGACCGCCTTCCGCGAGGCCGCGCCGGCATCGGCGAATGCCGAAATCGGGATCCTGCTGACAAAGCCTGCCGCGCGGCGCGCTTTCCAGAACCAATTGCGCGCGGCCGGGCGATAGAGCGCCGTCTTGTCGGCGAGCGCATCAATGTCGTCTCTCCAGCGCGCCCGTTCCTCATCCGTCGCCGGCATCAAGAGCCGCGTTTCAAAGGCGCCGCCCTTCAGATGCTTCAGGATATTGGCGCTGCGGATCTTGCCGCCTGCATCCATCGGAAACAGAAATTGCGGCGAGACGAACAGAAGCGCCGGCCGCCCCGTTTCGACTAGACCCGTCACCAGGCGACGCCCCGGTAATCCGCCCCGCAGGCTTCAAGATCGCGATCTCCGGCGAGATCGATGACGATCTTGCCGACGCCGCGCTCGAGAATCGCGCCCTTGTCAACGGAGGACGCATGTCCGAAAATCACGATCTCCGCCTCGTCCACCGCATCTTCCGCGTCGCGCGCCAACATCTCGACGAAATGCGGGATCTCGCGCTCGATGAATTCCTTGTTCTTGCCCATCAGCCGGCTGGCGTCGACATAGGGATCGACAATCTTCAAGCTGTATCCCTTGCCGATCAGGCGCTCGGCGAGCGAGACATAAGGCGACTCCCTAAGATCGTCCGTACCCGGTTTGAAGGCGAGGCCGAACAGAACGACCGGCCGGCGCCCGCAGGCCCTGACCGCCGCGATCGCCGCCTCGAGATGCGCTTCGTTCGAAGCGAGCGCCGCCTTGAGGAT
>JBGSNB010000247.1:0-6353 GCA_041739835.1 Parvularculaceae bacterium
GCCGGCGTCAAGGCGGCGGCGTCGAGGCGTCAGCCGGCCATGCGCGGGCGGTGGCCGGAGAGATATTCGCGGGCGAGCCGCTGCGCCTCCGCGACTTCCTCCGCCGTCATTTCGCGGGCGAGTTCGGCGCGATAGGTCCGCGCTTCCAGATTGCCCATCATCGCCGCGAGGTTGAACCATTTATGCGCGTTGATGAGATCGAACCCGCCCTCTTCGCCGCCGACCGAAGCCTCGAGTCCGAGGCGATACATGTCTTCGCCGCTGAGGATCGCCTTCGCCGCCAGCAACGCGTCTGTTTGAACGCTCATCGACATTCGTCACGCCCCTTTGTCATACTTCCGCCGGAAGCGCCCCGCTCCGGGTTAACCATGACGAATGTGAGAGGCTCGAGACTAAATTTGCGTGAACAAGAAGTTTCGCGTTCCTTACCATGCGCCTAACAAAAGGTTAAGCGCGACAACGCGCCGGCCCGGGAGCATCCGGGCCAGCAATTAATCAGCATACGAATAGATTTTCCCGCGCGATCGCCGCTACTATTCGGCCGGTTCCGCCGCCGGCTTCTTCTCGAGCTTTTCAAACGACCCCATTCCGCAGGAGCCGGCGAGGAAGCCCGTTCCATTATCGACGATGCGGATGATATCGTTCCGGCAAAGGCTTCCTGTCGACAGCGTGTACTCGAACCGGTTGAACCCGCTCGTCGAACCGCCGCAGCGGCTTTTCAGATCGCTGACATAATAGTCGCTGACGCCCGAACGGATCAGCAGGGTTTTCTCATCGACCGCCTGGATCGAGTCGATGCTGCGGACGTTGAGGCAGGTCTGAACCTCGCCCGTGCGCTCATGCTCGGCGAGAATGGCCGCAGCGCTTTCGTTGATTTTCTCGGCGCTCGACGTTGCGCAACCGGCCGCCCAGAAAAGGCCGATCAGTAGTGGATTCTTTATCATTGGTCTCTCCGTGTCGCCCCGCGCCCAGACAGACTATAGCGCGCGCCGCCGAAAATGGCGATCACGCCTTGGTGAAGGCGCAAGTCAGCGCCGCCGCTTCAGACCCCGAGCTTTTTCTTCAAAATCTCGTTGACGGCCGCCGGATTGGCTTTGCCGCCGGTCGCCTTCATCACCTGACCGACGAACCAGCCGAAGGTCTTGGGCTTTTCCTTGACGTCCCGCACCTGATCGGGGTTCGCGGCGATGATGTCGTCGATCGCCTTTTCGATCGCGCCGGCGTCGGTCACCTGCTTCAGCCCGCGCTCCTCGACGATCCGCTCCGGGTCGTCGCCGGTTTCGAACATGATCGCGAAAACGTCCTTGGCGATGCGCCCGGAGATCGTCCCGTTCGAGATGAGGTCGATCAGCTTTCCGAGCCGAGCCGCGGAAATCGGCGAGTCCGCGATGTCCTTGCCGCTCTTGTTGAGCGCGCCGAACAGCGCCGTCGTCACCCAATTGGCGGCGAGCTTGCCGTCGCGCCCGCGCGCGACCGTCTCGAAGTAGTCCGCCTTCACGCGATCCTGGCTGAGCACGGCGGCGTCATAAAGCGACAGGCCGTAATTCTCCATGAAGCGGCGCCTCTTGGCGTCCGGCAGTTCCGGCAGGCTCTTGCGGATCGCCTCGACCCATGCCGGGTCAAGCTCCAGCGGCAACAGATCGGGATCCGGGAAATAGCGGTAATCATGCGCGTCTTCCTTCGAGCGCATCATGCGCGTCTCGCCGGTGGCGACGTTGAAGAGCCGCGTTTCCTGGTCGATCCTGCCGCCGCGCTCCAGGACTTCAATCTGGCGACGCGCTTCATAATCGACCGCCTGCTTCACATAGCGCATCGAGTTGATGTTTTTCGTTTCCGTCCGCGTGCCGAGCTTCTCGCCCGGCCGGCGCACCGACACATTGACGTCGGCGCGCATGGAGCCTTCCTCCATATTGCCGTCGCAGGTGCCGAGATAGCGAAGGATCGTCCGCAGTTTGGTGAAATAGGCGGCCGCCTCCTCCGCCGAGCGCATGTCGGGCCGCGAGACGATCTCCATCAGCGCAACGCCGGAGCGGTTCAGATCGACATAGGATTCCTTCGGCGACAAATCGTGAATCGATTTCCCCGCATCCTGCTCCAGGTGCAGGCGCTCGATGCCGACCTTGATGACTTCGCCGCCGTCAAGCTCGACCTCGATCTCGCCCTCGCCGACGATCGGGTCTTTATATTGCGAGATCTGATAGCCCTGCGGCAGGTCGGGATAGAAATAATTCTTGCGGTCGAAGCGCGACCAGTTGTTGATCCTGGCGTTGAGGCCAAGGCCGGTCTTCACCGCCTGCTCGACGCAAAATTTGTTGATGACGGGCAGCATGCCGGGCATCGCCGCATCGACCAGCGAAACATTCTCGTTCGGCCCGGCGCCATATTCCGCCGACGCGCCCGAAAACAGCTTCGACTTCGATGAAACCTGCGCATGGACCTCGAGCCCAATCACGACCTCCCAGTCGCCGGTTTCGCCTTTGAGGAGTTTGCGCGGTTCGGTTTGGGCGGTCATGGTCAGTCTTCCCAAGGATTTATCAGCGGCACGTTCGCCGATTTGAAATCTTCGATATCGCGCGTAGCGACCGGGACCTTGTGCCGCCGCGCGATCGCCGCGATTTGTCCATCGGTTCCGCGGATCGGTCGACCCTTACGGTCGCTCTCCGCCGCCAGTTGCGCATGGATCATCGCCGACGCCTGATCGAAAGGCAGGATTCGGTCCGCTAGTTTTCCGACAATATCGTCATAGATTGCGATTATCTCCTCGCGTCGGCGCCCAATTTTCATCGCATACGCGCCGTAATAGAGTTCCGCCAGCGCTGGCGTCGGCAGCGCCAGCAACGGCCCGTTTTCCGCAAACCACAACACCACCCTCGACGAAGGCCTTGGCTTTGCCATTTCGGAAACAATATTCGTATCGACAACGATCACGGCGCCTCCAATGGAGTGTCGCGCCGTGCGAATTCTTCAGAATGCTCCCAAGCATCAATGTCGCCCGGCTCCAGCGGCGGCAACGACTCCACGCGGGTCCGTATCCCGGCAACAAATTCTTTCCAGTTCGGCTTCGCCGACACAGTCGTCGCTTCCGCCTGCAGGATGCGCCGGAGAAACGCCTCAAGGCTCTCGCCGGTTTCCTCCGCCCGGCGGGCGAGCGCCGCCTTGACGCTTTCGGGGATATTCCTGACCGTGATACTGCTCATTGGGCCCATATAGGACATAAAATGATTGCATGCAATCATTTTATGTGGAATTTGGCGATTTCTACGGCACACCACCCCGTCATCGCCGGACTTATTCCGGCGATCCATGCCGCGTGGATGCCCGCGACATGCCCTGGCATGACGACCTCGGCTTCCTGTTTAACAGGCTATTCTCGTTCCGCTCTCGAAATGATGCCTTTGACCGCATCGAACAACAGGGCCGGAAACTGCATTTCAAGGAAATGCGTGCCGCCCCGGACCTCGTGGAGTTCGATATCGGCGTCGGGCGCGAAATAGCCCTTCAAGGTCGCCGCATCCCTGCGGGAGACGAGATGGTCGACATCCCCATGCAGGATCGTCACCGGCGCCCTCACTTCTTTCAAGCGGTCGAACAGGGGTCCAATTTGCGCCCGGCGCCCCGCGACTTCCGCCCGCGCGTAGTGAAGGGTGCGCGGAAGCAGCGAGCGAACGACCGGCGCGCCGCCAAGATCGACAAAGGGCTGCACCCAAGGGCGCGGCTCGGTGACGAGCGCCGCGACGGTGACAGCGCCTTTCACCTTGTCCGGGTGATCGACGAGCGCCTTCAGCGCCAGTTCGCCGCCATAGGATACGCCGAGCGTCACGACCTTCTTGCCGCCGTCGAGAAACGGCCGCGCCGCCGCGACCTGATCGTTGAAATCGAGATATGCCTGTGTGTGGCCTCTTGCGTATCCCGGCCGCGCAAGCACGACGACTTCAAGATCACCGGGCGCGGTGCGCATCATCCGCTCGAAGAGATATTTCCGCGCGGGGGTTCCCGGGAAAATCACGACGCGCCAGCCGCTGTCGCGCTCGGCGATCCACGCCTGATTTTTGATCGGCGGCGAGAGCGGGACGTCATAGGTGAGAGAGCGGTAGGGGGGAGTCACGGTGAGGACTCGGTCGAAAACGCCCACCGAAGAGGCGCCGGAAGACTATCGGCCGAATAATCGACGTGGATGACTCGGCGTTGTCCCGAGGACAATGAAGGACGTGATCGATGCACGATTGACGTCGCCAACAAAAGGGCGTCGCCAGCTTCGCATCCAATCAGTTCGCCGATGTGGTCGTCCGCCAATCTAGATGTTTCCGTGTCGCTTAGTAGACCGAGGCGGTGACTGGCGGGAATGACCTCCAGAGCGCCGTTCTCGGAACGGCAGGCATCGCAATGAAGTCGGATGGTGATCATGCGCTCGACAAAACCAAATGGCGGCGAGCAGTGCAACGCGCCATGTTTGCGTGACCAATTCGAGAAGCCCTCGACGTCGCAACGCTCCTTGAGTGCGATGACGCGATCTTGATGCCAGCCGAGGTTCCAGTTTGTTTCGGCCGACTTGTTAAACAGAATCAAGCGAACTGGCCGCGCTGCTGGTCCAAGGCGTGTTGCTGCAATTGCGGCCGCCTTGCCGCCGACGACGCATTCGCCAATTGCGCCGGAAGCGGTGAATCGGCGCTCTCCCGGAGAGGCGGAATCAAACTCTTTTCTGAAATTCTCAATTTCGACCGCTGAAACAACGCCGCGCAAAACCTTGTAGCCGTCAACCTCGAAATTCTCGCTCATCGACTAATTCTGCGCCTTCGCGGTCATGTCGAGCCCGAGCGCATTCATTACCGCGAGCATCGTTTTCAGCGTCGGATTGCCCTCTTCGCTGAAGGACCGATAGAGCTGCTCGCGGGAAAGCCCGGTCTCGCGCGCAAGTTCTGTCATGCCCTTCGCTCTCGCGACGACCCCGAGCGCCTTGGCGATATAGGCTGCATCTCCAGTTTCAAGGGCGTCCGCCATAAAAATGGCGATCCCCTCCTTGCTGATCAGATCCTCGGCAGGATCATACGGGAATGTCTTTACACGTCCCATCACTCAATCTCTCGGGCCAGCTTCTTAGCCGTTTCAATGTCGCGCGACTGACCGGCCTTGCTTCCGCCGCACAGGAGTATGATGATCTCACTCCCCCGCCGAACGAAATAGATCCGGTAGCCGGGGCCGTAATGAATTCGCATTTCCATGACACCGTCGCCGACCGCCTTCGTGTCTCCTGGAATGCCAATCTCGAGCCGACCGATGCGCGCAGCGATCGCCGCGCGCGCCTTGTCATCGCGAAGACCCCGCCGCCACTTCAGGAAAACTTCTGTTTGCCTAACCTCTAGCATTCCAAGATGTAGTCTATAAACTACAGTCTGTCAAGAGGACACTCACCCCCACCAACACTCCGGCCTCGACTTGAACGAAGCCGCCTGTTCGAGCGCGTACATGCCCTTGAAGATCGTCTCCTCATCAAAGGGCCTGGCGATCAGTTGCAGCCCCAGAGGCAATCCCCTGGCGTCGAGCCCCGCCGGCACCGACGCGCCCGGAAGCCCCGCGAGGTTCGCGGTGACGGTGAAGACGTCGTTCAGATACATCTGCACCGGGTCGTTCGATTTTTCGCCTAAGGCGAAGGCGGCGGACGGCGCCGACGGCGTCAGGATCAGTTCGCATTTTCCGAAGGCGTCGCTGAACTCGTCGAAAATCCGTTTGCGGACTTTTTGCGCGCGCAGGTAATAGGCGTCGTAATAGCCGGCCGAGAGCACATAGGTGCCGATCATGATGCGGCGCTGCACCTCTTTGCCGAAGCCTTCGGCCCGGCTGTTCGCGTACATCGACTGCACGTCCGAGAATTCCCTGGCGCGGTGGCCGTAGCGCACGCCGTCATAGCGCGCGAGATTGGAAGAGGCCTCCGCCGGCGCGACGATGTAATAGACGGGGAGCGCGTATTTGGTCAGCGGCAGCGTGATATCCACTATCTCGCAGCCGGCGTCCTTCATCCATTTGACGCCGTCGGCCCAGAGTTTCTCGATCTCCGCCGGCATGCCGTCGATGCGGTATTCCTTCGGCACGCCGATCCTGAGGCCCTTCACCGACGCGCCGAGCGATTTTTCGTAATCCGGCACAGGACGGTTGACCGAGGTTGAATCCTTCAGGTCGTGACCCGCCATCGAGCGCAGCATGATCGCCGCATCGCGCGCATCCCGCGCGATCGGCCCGGCCTGATCCAATGACGAGGCGAAAGCGACAATCCCCCAGCGCGAGCAGCGGCCATAGGTCGGCTTGACGCCGACCGTCGCGGTGAGCGCCGCCGGCTGCCGGATCGAGCCGCCGGTGTC
>JBGSNB010000285.1:0-3523 GCA_041739835.1 Parvularculaceae bacterium
CGACATCGTCGTGTCGAGCCGCAAGATCGACGCCTGCGAGGAGGTCGCCGCGGCGATCAATCGGTCGCAGGGCCGCAAGGCGGCGCGCGCGACCGCCTGCAACATCACGCGCAAGGACGATCTGAAAGCGCTGATCGAATTTGCGACCGCCGAACTCGGCAAGGTCGATATTCTCGTCGCCAACGCCGCGGTCAATCCCTATTTCGGGTCGGCGGAACAGATCACTGACGATCAGTTCGACAAGATCATTACCGCGAACGTCAAGGCGACGCACTGGCTGTCGCAATTCGTGCTGCCGCAGATGAAGGCGCGGGGCGACGGGTCGATTATCATCATCTCGTCAATCGGCGCCTTTGTCGGCAGCAATTCGATCGGCGCCTACAACATTTCGAAGGCCGCCGATTTGCAACTCGCGCGCAATCTCGCGGTCGAATACGGACCGTTCGGCATCAGGGCCAATTGCATTTGCCCCGGCATCGTGAAGACCCATTTCGCCGAGGCGCTGTGGAAGGATCCGAAGATCGAGGCGATGATCGCGCGCCAATTGCCGCTGCGGCGGTTCGGCGAACCGGACGAGATCGCCGGCGCCGCCGTCTTTCTCGCCTCGCCCGCCGCGCGCTGGATGACCGGCCAGCAGATCATCGTCGATGGCGGCGCGCTGGTCGGTCTTGGCGGCCTTTGATGAAGAAGCTTTAAGGCGATGCGCCCGTACAAGCGCCTATGATGCGCCGCGCAGTTCGGGGCCGCCGAAGGCCGGTCCCGCCCCGCTTGCGTTCAATTTCGTCAAGTCGAATGGGAGGAAGAACATGAAATATCTATTTGCCGTCGCCGCCGCGACGGCGCTCGCCGCGGGCGTCGCATTCGCCGGAGAAAAGGGCGAGAAGAAAATGGACTGGGATGCGAAATTCGACGCCCACTTCAAGGAAGTCGACGTCAATGCCGACAATCAGGTGACCGAACAGGAAGTCGTCGATTATCACGTCGCGAAAGCGAAGAAGGAATTCGCCGCGATGTCCGGCGGCGACGATTTTGCGACCTATGAGGAAGCAAAGGCCCATCACAAGGCGAAGCACGCCGAGATGATGACCGAGCACGCCGCGATGCAGGGGGCGAAGGACGATCACGACGACCACAAGTCGGGCGAACATTAGAGCGTCGGGCGAAACAGTGGAATCACCGGTTTTTCGTAATCCCGACGCGACCAAGCAAAGACTAGACCTTCGGGCGATCCAGATTGATCGCCCGAAGGTCTAGCGCGGCGAGCCAGTCGCCGGTTTCCCCATTCGCGCGAAAACGCGATTGCAAATACGTCTTTTCAGCGGCTTGAACCGGCGGCGGCGCGCTCCATGTGCAATTGGGTATGATGGGCGAGTTCGGCGCCGCCGCGCTCGCGGCTCTTTGACAATTTGGATTTCGCGGCGTTCCGGCGTTGATGTGGTTGGACGTCGCCGTTGAACCGGGCGCGCGGCGATCCGACGGTACGAAAAAATACCGCCGCGGCGCTGATGCGCCTTGAATAAAAGGCGCCCTTGTTCGCCGCGAAAAAGGGCGCCCTTTCCGGCCGCGAGCCGCGCGGACGCTCAAAAAACCGGAAACACGCGACAGCGAAAAGGCATGCTTTCGGGCGATCTTGCGCGAGACATTGCGGCCGCGTCGCGGCCTTCGGCCGAATTCGATTTGCGGGCCTTGCGCGCCGCCTTCGAGCGCCTATCTCTTGGGCGTGGGCCGTCGCCTCCCCGAGGGGCGGTCTGCAGCAAAGACGCTTGATTCAAGGTCAGAAAATGCAATTTGAGAACTACACCGACCGCGCCCGCGGTCTCATTCAGGCCGCCCAGGGCATCGCCCTTCGCGACGGCCATCAGCAGTTCACGCCGGAACATCTTCTGAAGGGCCTTCTCGATGATCAGGAGGGGCTGGCCGCCAATCTGTTGCGCGCGGCGGGCGCGCGGCCCGATGTCGCGCTCGCGGAGACGGAAGCGGCGCTGAAAAAGCTGCCGAAAGTGCAGGGCGGTTCCGGGCAAGTTTATCTTGCGCCGGCATTGGCGCGCGTTTTCTCCTCGGCTGAGGAGCAAGCGAAAAAGGCGGGCGACAGTTTTGTCAGCGCCGAGCGGCTGCTGGTCGCGCTCGCCCTGACGCCGGACGCCGAATCGTCAAAAATCCTGAAAAACGCCGGCGCGACCCCGCAATCGATCAATGCGGCGATCAACAATCTGCGCAAGGGCCGCACGGCGGACAGCGCTTCCGCCGAACAAGGCTATGACGCGCTGAAGAAATATGCGCGCGATCTGACCGACGCGGCGCGTTCCGGCAAGCTGGATCCGGTGATCGGTCGCGACGAAGAAATCCGCCGCGCGATGCAGGTGCTGTCGCGCCGCACCAAGAACAATCCGGTGTTGATCGGCGAGCCCGGCGTCGGCAAGACCGCGATCGCGGAGGGCCTCGCCTTGCGTATCGTCAATGGCGACGTGCCGGAGAGTCTCAGAAACAAGAAGCTGCTCGCGCTCGACATGGGCTCGCTGATCGCCGGCGCCAAATATCGCGGCGAATTCGAGGAGCGCCTGAAGGCGGTGTTGTCGGAAGTGACCTCCGCGCAAGGCGAGATCATTCTCTTCATCGACGAGATGCACACGCTGGTAGGCGCCGGGAAATCCGAAGGCGCGATGGACGCCTCGAACCTGCTGAAGCCGGCGCTGGCGCGCGGCGAGCTGCACTGCATCGGCGCGACGACGCTCGACGAATACAGAAAGCATGTCGAGAAGGACGCCGCCCTCGCGCGCCGCTTCCAGGCCGTTTTCATCGAAGAGCCGACCGTCGAGGACACGATCTCGATCCTGCGCGGCTTGAAGGAGAAATACGAGCTTCACCACGGCGTCAGGATCTCCGACAGCGCGATCGTTGCCGCGGCGACGCTGTCGAACCGCTATATCACCGACCGCTTCCTGCCTGACAAGGCGATCGACCTTGTCGATGAGGCCGCCTCGCGCCTCCGGATGGAAGTCGATTCAAAGCCGGAAGAACTCGACGAGCTTGATCGCCGCATCATTCAGCTGAAGATCGAGCGCGAGGCGCTGAAGAAGGAAGATGACGACGCCTCGCGCGACCGCCTTGAGCGCCTCGAAGACGAACTCGCCGGGCTTGAAGAAGACTCGAGCGCGCTGACGGCGCAATGGCGCGCCGAAAAGGAAACGCTGGCGAATGCGACGAAGATCAAGGAAGAGCTGGACCAGGCGCGTCAGGCGCTCGCCTTGTCGGAACGCCGCGGCGATCTTGGCCGCGCGTCGGAACTGAAATACGGCGTCATTCCTGATCTCGAAAAGAACCTCGCCGCGGCGGAAGAACGCGAAGACAAGGCGATGCTGGTCGATGAGGTCGTCGATGCAGAAAATATCGCCGGCGTCGTCTCGCGCTGGACCGGCGTCCCGGTCGACCGCATGCTCGAGGGCGAGCGCGACAAGCTCTTGCGCATGGAGGAGGCGATCGGCCGCCGCGTCATCGGCCAGCGCGAGGCGGTGGAGGCGGTGTC
>JBGSNB010000304.1:0-4108 GCA_041739835.1 Parvularculaceae bacterium
CGGCGAAGACGCGCACGGCGCGCGGGTCGCCGGCCAGCGACGGCGACATCTTGTTCATGACATAGGCCGCCGAGACGCGCTTTTCGGGATCGACCATCGCCGCCGCGCCGCCGAACCCCGGATGTCCGAGCGCCGTTCTGCTTGGGCCGAAATGACCGTTGGTGTTCACCATCAGCCCCGCCGCCCAGGTGAGATGGAAGGGCAGCACCAGGTCCTCGCCGCTGATGCGCGGTTTCAATGCGGCCTCGACAACGGCCGGATCGAGGACGTCCACGCCGCCGACATCAACGCCGCGATTGGCGAAAGGGTGGATCAGTTGCGCGAGCGCGTGCGCCGTGCCGTGCATGTTCGAGGCTGGGATCTCGGCGGCGAGCCACGCCTCGCGGACGACCTTGCCGGTCGCCGACCAGGGCTTCAGGAAGGCGATATTGGTGAATTCGCTGTCCGGTCGATGCGTCGGCGCGCGCGGCGGTCTGGGCATGGCGGCGATGCGCGGGAAGTCGGTTTCGCGCAGCCCGCAATGAAGATCGGCGCCGCTCTCGCGCAGCAAGGCCCCGATCGTGCGGCCGGTCTGACGGCGCAGGAGTACATTCGCGATAAAGCCGATCGTCTGCGTGTGATAGCCGGCGGCAGAGCCCGGCGGCCATAAAGGCGCCATCGCGGCGAGCCGCGCCGCTATCTTGTCATGGTCGATCCATTCTTCCGGCGACATCGCTTCGGGAAATCCGCAGAGCCCCGCCTGATGCGACAGCGCCATCGCGACGGTGATGCGCTCCTTGCCGTTGGCGGCAAAGTCCGGCCAATAGGCCGCTACGGGAGTCTCGTAATCAAGGAGACCGTCGCTCACCGCCCTTGCGACCAGCAGCGAGATCGCCGCCTTGCCGGCCGAATAGACGCAGACGAGCGTTTCCTCCGACCACGGAACAGTCCGCTCACGGTCGGCAAACCCGGCCCAGAGGTCGACGACCGCCTCGCCCGCGCGAAACGCCGTCACCCGCGCGCCAAGCTCCTCCCCGGCGGCGAAGTTCGCCGCGAAGGCGGACTTGACGCCGTCAAAGCCCGGAGCGACGAAGCCCGCGATTTCGACCGGAGAGGTCATGTCCGGCGCAGGTTTTTCTGGTCGAGCCGCCAGACCAGGCTGTCGAGCCGGTCCTGGCCGAAGAACGGCTCGTCATCCAGCACCATCAGCGGCACGCCCCAATGCTGCGCCATCTGCGCTTCCTCATTGCGCGCGATCGCGGCGTCGATGCGCGCCTTGTGGTCGCGCGCGAAAGCTTCGAGCTCCGGCAGAGCGACCCCCGCCTCCGCCGACGCCTCGGCAAGATGTGCGCCCTCATGCCAGTTCTCGACGCCGCCCCAGATGCGCCGCGCCACGGATGCGGCGAAGGGGAGGCCGGCCTTCGCGCTTTCCTCCGCCGCGATGCCAAGGCCCATCAGCCGGTCCATCAGCGGCTGCGCCGCATCGACTTTGCCTGTGCTCAGATTCATCGCAATCGGGTCGGGACGCGGCGGCAGGAAAGGAATACCGAGCCGGGCGCTCTCGCGCAGCACGTCCTTGAAGAGATAGGGCAGCCATTGCGGGCGGGTGCGCTCGAAAAATGTCGGCTCGCGCATGGCGAGCGGCCGCACGTAGCGAAAGTCAAAGGGAATGTCGAAGTCGCGCACGATCTGCGCGAGGCGGTCGATCGCCAGATAGGAATAGGGACTGCGGAATGACCAGTAGATATCGAGTTTCGACATGGTTTGATCCTTCGCGGCGATCCTTGAATCTTCGGCCCGCCGCCCCTATGCGTCAACGGCGAAAGACACACCCTGCAAGGAGCCTCGCCCGATGTCCCGCACGCTGCGCGTCGCCGCCCTGCAGGCCGCCTTCGGCCCCGACATGAAAGCGAACATCAGCACGGTCGAACGCCTGATCCGGCAAGCGGCGAAAGACGGCGCTGAGGTGATCCTGCCGCCGGAGCTGTTTCAGGGGCCCTATTTCTGCAAGCGGGAAGAAACGGCGTGGTTCCAGCAGGCTTTTCCGTGGCGCGATCATCCTTGCGTTGCGGCGCTCGCGCCGCTGGCGAAGGATTTGAATGTCGCGATCCCGGTGTCGATCTTCGAGCGCGACGGACAGGAATATTACAACAGCCTCGTCATGATCGACGCCGGCGGCGATGTCATGGGCCTTTACCGCAAGAGCCATATTCCCGACGGGCCGGGCTATGAGGAGAAATTCTACTTCCGGCCCGGCAATACCGGCTTCAAGGTCTGGAACACGCGCTTCGGGCGCATCGGCGTCGGTATCTGCTGGGACCAATGGTTCCCGGAAGCGGCGCGCGCGATGATGCTGATGGGAGCCGAAGTTCTCCTATACCCGACCGCGATCGGATCGGAGCCCGAAAATCCGTCGCTCGATTCGCAGGCGCGCTGGCGCCGCGCGATGATCGGCCATGCGGTGTCGAATGTCGTCCCCGTCGTCGCGTCAAACCGCATCGGCGACGAGGAGGGACAGATCTTTTACGGCTCGTCCTTCATCACCGACGAGGGCGGCGACT
Source organism: Parvularculaceae bacterium (assembly GCA_041739835.1). GTDB lineage: Bacteria > Pseudomonadota > Alphaproteobacteria > Caulobacterales > Parvularculaceae > Amphiplicatus. The sequence goes on from JBGSNB010000304.1 coordinate 2,541, forward strand.
TCCTCGCCGAAATGGGCCGCACCGATGAAGGTTTCATCGCTGCGACAATTGACCTCGACCATGGCGACGAGCGCCGCGCCAGCTGGGGCTTCTTTCGCGACCGGCGCCCGGAACTGTATGGGAAGATTTGCGGTCGGGAGTGAGAGCGATCACCACAACATCTCCGCCGCCCATTCCGGCACGATCTTGCTAGCGCGGCCATAGCGTGCGTCGGTGAAGCATGCGGCGTTCTCCGACGGTTCGAGATTGAGCTCGATGCAAGGGATGCCGCAGCCCCGCGCCTCGTTGACGAAGCCGGCGGCGGGATAAACGCTCCCCGAGGTGCCGATCGCGACGAAAAGATCGGCGGTTGAAATCGCCGCGGCGATCTCGTCCATGAACATCGGCATTTCGCCGAACCAGACGACATCCGGGCGCATGCAGCGGTCCGCCTTGCAGTCGGGGCAGCGCGTGTCGACAGAAAGATCGCCTTCCCAGCGGTGGACGGCGCCGCACGCCGCGCAGCGCGCCTTCGCCAATTCGCCATGCATGTGAATGATGCGCTTCGACCCGCCGCGCTCATGCAGGTCATCGACATTTTGCGTCACCAGCGTCAGCGCGTCGCCGAGCTTTTCTTCGAGCCTTGCGAGCGCGACATGCGCGGCGTTCGGCTGCACGTCTTTGAGGCCCGCGCGCCGCACATTGTAGAAGGAATGAACAAGCGCGGGGTTTCGCGCAAAACCTTCGGGCGTCGCGACGTCGCGAAAATCATGCTTCGACCACACGCCTTCCGGATCGCGAAAGGTCGAGACGCCGGAATCGGCGGAGATTCCGGCCCCCGTCAAAATCACAAGGCGGCGCGTCTCAGCCGCGTGCAAGAAAGTCGCCCTTGCCGAGCGGGACGCCGGCATTGCGCAAATTGAGATAAGCCGCCGTCGCATGGAAATAGACATTCGGCAGGATGAAATTCGCAAGATATTGATGACGCTTCATCGTCATCGACTGATCGCGCATCGGCACGGTGATGTCTGCGTCGGGATTGGCGTCAATATTCGCGGCGTCAAGCGACCTGATATGCGCATAGGCCTTCGCTATCCGCGATTTCAGCTGCTCGAAGGTCGTTTCGGTGTCGGGAAAGGACGGCGGCTCGGCGCCCGCCAGCCGCGACATGCCGCGCACGGCGATGTCGCAGGCGATTTGCACCTGGCGCGCCATCGTGAACATGTCGGGCGCAAGCCGCCAGCTTGTGTAGACCGTTTCGTCGACGCCGGCGGTCTTGGCGTGCGCCGCCGCCTTGTCGAGCGAACCGGTCATGCCTTTGACCATCTGGTCGAGCGCGGCGAGCGCAATGCTGGAAGTCGTATAGTGCATGGAAACCCTCTGGTTTGGTTGAGCGTTCATGATACGCTGGCGCGCGCGATTGCAACAGCGGCGGCCTCTCACTTAGAAGTGAGGCGTCATGACCCGAATACTCTTCGTCTGCCTTGGCAATATCTGCCGCTCGCCCGCCGCCGAAAGCGTGCTGCGCGCAAAGGCGGCCGCGCGCGATATCGATCTCCATGTCGAATCAGCGGGCACCGGCGGCTGGC
>JBGSNB010000306.1:0-7547 GCA_041739835.1 Parvularculaceae bacterium
CCCGGCGGCCGTGATATTTCCCGCGCCTTGCGCCGATGACCAGCGCGCCGGCGAGCGCCGCCCAGCCGCCGACCGAGTGGACGAGGGTCGAACCGGCGAAATCGACGAATTTCCAGTCGGCGTCGAGATACCCCTTGCCCCATCCCCATGACGCCGCGATCGGATAGATGAGGCCGGTCAAAGCCGCGATGAAGATCAGAAACGAGAGCAGCTTCACGCGTTCGGCGATAGCGCCCGAGACAATCGACGCGGCAGTCGCGACAAAGACCATCTGGAAGAAAAAGTCGGCGGACGACGCAACGCCCCGGCCGACCGGATCAAGATCGCTCGCCGACCACAAGGCGAAGCGCCCGAGGAACCCGCCGGCCTCGACGCCGTAGATCAGATTGTAGCCGGTCAGCCAGATCATCATGCTGGCGACCGCATAGGCGGCGATGTTTTTCAGGCAGATTGCGGCGACGTTTTTCGACCTGACGAGCCCCGCTTCGAGCAGGCAGAAGCCGGCCGTCATGAACATCACGATGACGCCGCAGATCAGCAGCAGAAGCGTGTTGAAAAGAAAGACCGAGGTCTCGCTGGCCGGCGCCGCTTCTTGCGCGGCGGCAAGCGACGGGAGGAGCGCGGCGGCGGCAAACGCGGCGAATGTGCGTGGTCTCATGATGTGCGGGGATCCTGCATTTCGGCGACGCCTCCGGACCCCATACGCTACTTTGCCAGCTTCAAAACAGGCGCCGGCAGGCCGTCTTTCCGGCCTGCCGCTGCGATCACCCCGCCTTACGCGTGGTAGGCCGCCTCGCCATGCTCGCGCAGATCGAGGCCGTCGACTTCGATCTCCTTCGGAACGCGCCCGCCGGTCAGGGCGCGGATGGCGAGGAACACGATCGCGCTGCCGGCGCCGGACCAGGCGACGGTGACGAGGACGGCCTTGATCTGCGCCAGAAGCTGTGCGCCGAGCGAATAGGCGGCGATGTCGCAAGTGGAGATGTCGCCGTCGAGCGCGCAGGTCGCATAATCGACGACGCCGGCGCCGCCGAACATCGGATTGACGACGATCGCCGTGCCGATCGCGCCGACGATGCCGCCGATGCCATGAATGCCAAAGGCGTCAAGACTGTCGTCATAGCCGAGCGCGTGCTTGATCGAGGAACAGAAGATGAGGCAGATCGGGCTGACGATCAGCCCGAGGAAGATCGCGCCCATCGGTCCGGAAAAGCCCGCCGCCGGAGTCACCGCGACGAGACCCGCGACAAGGCCGGAGGCGAGGCCGAGCAGGCTCGGCTTTTTCTTGGTCGCCCATTCGGCCAACATCCACGAAACCGACGCGGCGGCGGCGGCAAGAAGCGTATTGACCATTGCCAACGCCGCATAGCCGTTGGCCTCAAGATTTGAGCCGGCGTTGAAACCGAACCAGCCGACCCACAACATGCCGGCGCCGACCGTCGTCAGGGTCAGCGAATGCGGCAGCATCAGCTCCTTGCGATAGCCGTGCCGGGCACCGAGAACGAGCGCGCCAACACGCGCCGCGACGCCGGAATTGATGTGCACGACGGTGCCGCCGGCGAAATCGAGCGCGCCGAAACTCCACAGCAGGCCGGCGCGAATCGGCGCGTCCGGCGCCGATGCGATTGCGTCAGGGCCCGGCCACCACCAGACCATATGCGCGATCGGGTAATAGACGAGCAGCGGCCAGAGAATCGCGAACAGCACCACCGCCGAGAACTTCATGCGCTCCGCGACGCCGCCGAGGACAAGCGCCGCCGTGATGCAGGCGAAAGTCCCCTGAAACGCGATGAACGCGAATTCGGGAATAACGACGCCCGTCGAAAACGTCGCAACCGCGCTTTCCGGAGTGACGCCGGCGAGGAAAAGCCGTCCAAAACCGCCGACAAAGCGATCGACGGGGCCGCCGTCGGTGAAGGCGAAGGAATAGCCCCAGATCGCCCACAGCACGACGCCGATGGCGCAGACCGCAGTCACTTGCGACAGCATCGACACCATGTTCTTGACACGGACGAGGCCGCCATAAAAGAGGGCGAGGCCCGGCACGATCATCAGCAGCACGAGAATCGTCGAAATCAGCATCCAGGCGGTATCGCCCTTGTCGGGCGCCGTCTGCGCCAGCGCATTGCCGGACAAAAGAAACGAGAAGGCGGCCGCGCCGGCGGCAGCGACAGTTTTTGGCTTCATTGAGATGATCCTGCTCAAAGGGCGTCGATGCCGGACTCGCCGGTTCTGACGCGGATGACGTCGCTCAACTCGAACACGAATATCTTGCCGTCGCCGATCGACCCGGAATTCGCCTTGGCGCGAATCGCGTCAAGGACGGCGGAGAGAAGATCGGTCGGAACAGCGATGTCGATTTTCACTTTCGGACGGAAATCGACGCTGTACTCGGCGCCGCGATAGACTTCCGTATGGCCTTTCTGCCGGCCATAGCCGCGCACATCGGTTACGGTGAGGCCGCTGACCCCGAGCGCCTGCAACGCGGCGCGAACATCGTCGAGCTTCTGGGGCTTGATGACGGCGGAGACGTATTTCATGGGCGTCCTCCTTCGCAAAATAGGACGCAGCCGGATCATTTCGGCCGCAAGCCGACGCTATGGCGCGTCCCGCCGCATCGCAACAAAAAATATTGCACTGCAGCGCGATTTCTGCAGGTTTCGCTGTCGCAGTTCCGTCTAAATTAGCTGAATCCGCTAATTTCGCAAGCTCTTTCAGCGTATTGTGCCTTTCATGCAACAATTATTGGCGTTATGCCCCAGGCGGTCGAATATGCGTTGTGCGCCGCAGCATTTCATCTGTAGCCTGATGATGTTGCGTCAGCCGGAGGAAGCGCCGTGAGAATCCAAGGATTCCGATGGGTACGGATCATTCCCGCACCATAAGGAGAGGACGATGCGGAGTTTAGCGCCTTGCCTGTTCGCCTTCGCCGCCAGCCTTGCCTGCGCGCCCGCGCGGGCAGGCGACGTTTCGGTCGCCGCCGCGATTGGTTTCGAGTCGCGGTATGTCTTTCGCGGCATCCAATATGCCGAGACGAGCATCCAGCCCTCGGTCACGCTGACCAAAGACGGGTTTCACGTCGGCGCCTGGTTCAATCTTCCGGTCGGCGACGACGACAATGTCGTTCCGGCGAACGGCGAAGAGCTGGACCTTGTGATCGGCTATTCGACGCCGCTTGGCGGCGTCGTCACGCTCGATGTCGGGCTTACCTATTATGTCTTTCCCGAGGCAATGAGCGGCTTTGGCGATTTCTACGAGGAAGATGGCGACGGCCTTGGGATCAACACCCTCGAGCCCTATGTCAGCCTCGCTTTCGACGCGCCGCTTGCGCCGGTCGTGACGCTGTACCGGGATTTCATGTATGACACGTTCACGCTGCAGGGGGCGGCGAGCCATTCGATCCCGCTTGCCGGAAAGGCGAATTTCGATCTTGCCGCGACGCTCGGCTATGTCTTCGACGACAGCATCGGCGCCGATTATCTCTATGGCGTCGCCAGCGCAGGCTTATCTTACCAGGTCTCCGAGACGAGCAAGGTCTATGCGGGCGCGCGTTATGGCGGGTCGGATCTTCCGGGCGGCAGCCTGGTCGACGACTCGCTCGCCGGCACGACAAAGGCCTCGGGCTTTTGGTGGGGAATTGGTCTGTCGACGAGTTTTTGACCGCACCGAACGACCCCGAAGGGCCGTCAGCGCCACGTTGTCAGGCGCTGACGCGCGCCTGCAGCAGCGGCCCCGCATCTGGCGCGCCGTCGGGAAGCCAGGCGGGGCTCGTTTCCGGCTTGCCGATCAGATAGCCTTGCAGGAAGTCGACGCCGAGGCCTTTCAACAGCATCGCGTCGGCTTCGTTATCGACCCATTCGGCGACGGTCTTCATCCCGAAATTGCGGGCGAGATCGAGCAGCGTGCGGACGAAGAGCTGGTTTTCGCGCCACGACGAGACGCCGGTCACGAAGGAGCCGTCGATCTTCAGGATATCGATATCGAGCGCCTTCAAATTGCGGAACGAGGTGTAGCCGGCGCCGAAATCGTCGATGCCGAACGACGCGCCGATCTTCTTCAGTTCGGCGACGAATTCGATCGACGCGTCGATCGCGTCGATCACTTGCGTTTCGGTCAATTCGACGGTGATCCGCCGCGCCAGCGCCTCGTTCGCCCGCATCACCGACAGATAGCCTTCGGCCCACAGCGGGTCTTTCACCGTCTCCATCGAGACGTTGACGTTGAGCTTCACATTGGGGCAGGCCGCCAGAGTATTGACCGCGAGCTCGAGGACGCGCCGGTCAAGCAGGTGCACAAGGCCGAGCCGTTCAGCGACCGGGATGAATTCCGGCGCCGGCACTTCGCGGCCGTCAAGGGCGCGCATCCGGATCAGGCATTCGAATTTCGTCGGCGATTCGCCGATGTCGCTGACGATCGGCTGGAAAGCGAGCCGCACGCGGCGCTCGTTCAGGGCCGTCAGGATGACATCCGACATATGCGTGTTGCGACGGCGCTGGGTGACGATGTCGGTCTTTTCGCTGAAGGACGACCAGCTTGACCGCCCGAGCCGCTTAGCCTGATCAAGGGCCGCTTCCGCGCACGCCATCGCCTTGTGCGCGCTGTCGGCGTCTTTCGGCGTTTCGACGGCGCCGATCGAGATCGACGCCGCAACGGACCCTTTTTGCGTTTCGATGACGCTCTCGCGCACGGAGTTCAGCAGGCGCACGCACACTTCGCGCACGCGTTCGTTCGCCGCCGTGAGAAAGACGCCGAACTTTGTGCCGGCGACGCGGCCGACGAAGTCGCCGGGGCGAAGCGCCAGGGAAATCCGGCGCGAACATTCCACAATCACTTCGTCCGCCACGTCGAAGCCGAAATCGGCGTTGATCGCGCCGACGTCGTCGATGCCGATCAGAAGATAGGCGCCGGCGCCGCCTCTGCTCTTCAATTCGCCCAGGGCCTCGTCGAGGCGCACGCGCATTTGCGCGCGGTTCATGACGCCGGTCAATTCGTCGTTTTCGGCGAGCCAGGCAAGGTGCGCCTCGCGGCGCTTTTGCACCTCGATCGAACGGATGACGCCGATCAGGCGGCGATCGGCGCCGGCGCCCAGCCAGCCGCCGCGCTCCTCAACCCAGTGCGCTTCGCCGGGCCGGCGCGACAACTGGTATTCGCAGGCATAATTCTGAACCGCGCCGTCAAACGCAGTGCGCCGCAATCCGGCATCGCCGCCGACAATGCGCTGGTCAAAGTCTTCTCGGCCGACGGCGCTGACGGAAATCTCGGCGCCGAGAAGGCGCGCGGCGGCGGCGGGATCTGACCAGAAGAGCTTGCCGGCTGCAGGATCAAACTCGAACAGCGCCTGCAGCTGCGGTTCGGTCGCGAGCCCGGCGGCCGACGCCGGCGCCGGCGCTTCAGTCATGTCGACGGCTGGGTGTTGGTGTCGCGACAATGTCGGCTCGCCCTGTAAGCGCCAAACCCGGCGCCGGTTGAACGTGCATCTAACGGGGAAGCCGTAAATAAACTTAAAACATGCGCAACGATGCGGCAGGCGAATTGCGTTGCGGCGCGCATGTCTCAGCCGAACACGCTTCCTGCCCGCATCGAACGCCGCATTCCGGCGGCGCGGCAGCGTTTTCGTCGCCTCGCCGCTGCGCGAGGCGCGACCGTCCTTGCCATCTTGTCCCACGATGACGCGGCATTGTCTCGATTTGAGGCGCACCGGGCCTATGCCGGCGCGCCAAACCTTGAAGTCCGCGCCCTCCGGATCGACCGGCTGGTCTGAAAGACCTCAATGCTGTTTTTGCAGGCCGTCGGTGACCGCAAGGTCGCGGCGCGCCGTCACCGTCGTCACCACCAGCCCCGCCATCGGATCAAGGAAGCACATGGTGAGGAAAATGAAATAAGTCGAATTGCCGAAGCCTGGCGCGAGGATGAAAAGCAGCAGCGCGACGACGAACAGCAGGAACGACAGCAGGTGATTTGTGATCGATGCTGTGCCGACCTTGGTGGCGCGCACGAGTTCGACAAACAGCATTCCCATGCTGCCGCTAAGAAAAAGCGCGCCCCAAGTCACCCGCCAGACATCGCCGGAATACATCGGCAGATTGACGACGACGAGATCGTGCCAGGCGACGCCATTCGAGCCGCCCATGCCGGTGACGGTCAGCACCGCATAGATGATGAGACCGATTGTCAGCAGCGGAAATACTTGCAGCACCATGTCAGCCAAACTCCCTTGGGCGCGGCCCCCCGGGCCGACATACTCAACTTATCGTATCATAGCCGTCGCCCCGGCCTAGCTCCGAAATCGTCAAAGGCGGACGGGCGCGCGATTTCAGCCACACCACGCCGAGAATATCGCGAAAGGCCACGCCGAGCCGCCCGAGATTGGTGTATTTTGACGCGCCATGCGCCCGCGGCCGGTGTCCGACCGGCAGGAATGCGACGGAAAGCCCCTCGCGGCGCATCAGCGCCGGCAAATAGCGATGGTTGTGATCGAAATAAGGCAGCCGCAGATAGGCGTCGCGATAAAAAACCTTGAGCCCGCAGCCGGTATCGGCGGCCCCGTCGTCAAGGATCCGCCTGCGGACGGCGTTGGCGAGGCGAGAGGCGGTCTTCTTCGCTGCAATATCCTGGCGAACACGCCGTTCGCCGGCAACCATCGCGAGCATGGGCTCTGCGCCCGCTTTCATCAAAGCTTCGTAGAGCGGCAGGATATCCGCCGGATCGTTCTGGCCGTCGCCGTCCAGCGTCGCGATCACCGGCGCCCGCGCCGCAAGGACCCCGGTCCGGACCGCCCGGCTCTGGCCGGCATTGGCCCCATGGCGAAGCACCCGCAAGCGCGGCAACCGTTTGTGGGCGCCGGCGAGCTCGGCGCTGGTGCCGTCCTTGCTGCAATCGTCAACGGCGATGATTTCATGGTCGATGCCGGCAAGCCGGACGCTTACTTCTTCGACGAGCGCCGCGGCGCCGCCCTGCTCGTCATACATCGGCAGCACGATGCTGAGCGCCGGCGCGCCGGCGCCGTAAGCTCGCCGGATCGCAAATTCCGGCGCCGTCGCCGGCGCTTCCGCCGATGTCGACATTCGCGTTATTCCTCACCCCGGCGAGACTCGCCGCGACCGGTTGGTCGCAGAAAATGGCAGGAATTGAAAGTCTTGGCGCAAGACGTCACGATCCGCAGGCTGCGGCGCGCCGCCAAGGGGCAATGATGCGACTTCTGCACGAAGACACCCTGACGGCGCGCATCGCGCGGATCGGCCTTGTTGGCGGTTTCGCGGCGATCGTCGCGTTCGCGGGCGTTTTCACGATGCCCCCGCTCGACCGCGATGAATCGCGTTTTGCGCAAGCGACCGTCCAGATGCTTGAGAGCGGCGATTATGTGTCGATCCGCTTCCAGGATGATGAGCGCAACAAGAAGCCGGCCGGCATTCACTGGCTGCAGGCGGCGTCGGTCGCCGCATTCTCGTCGGTCGAGGCGCGGGAGATCTGGGCGTACCGGCTGCCCTCGACGCTCGGCGCCGTTCTCGCGGCGCTGTTCACCTATGCGATCGGCGCGCGGCTCTATG
>JBGSNB010000311.1:0-6494 GCA_041739835.1 Parvularculaceae bacterium
GCGACAGGGCGGCCATGGCGGCGTCATCGCCGTCTCGCGCGACGGCGAAATCGCCTTCGCGTGGAATTCCGACGGCATGAAGCGCGCCGGCTTCGGCCCGGACCGCCCCCTTTTCGCGGCGACATTTTAGGCACTCGCCCCTTTTGATCTGAGACCCGCCATGTCTGAAACACCTAACGCCCCGCTCCGCGCCGGCGATTTCGTCTCCGATGCCGCGGCGCTGCACATTCTCGGCGGCGTTCGCGCACGGACCTTGCCGCGCCCGGAATGGACGCATCAAGCGCACCTCGTATTCGCAACCGCGCTGATCGCCGATTGCGGGCTCGCGGGCGCCGAGGACGCGGCGCCCGGCCTCATCCGCGCCTATAATCAATCGGTCGGCGGCGTGAATGACGACATGCAGGGTTATCACCACACCATCACGCTGTTCTTCCTGCGCCATATCGACGCCTTTCTTGCGCCGTACAGGGACGAACGCCTCGGCGCGCGGGCGACGCGGCTTCTCGCTTCTCGCCTCGCGACGCCGGACTATCCGCTTGGCTATTATTCGAAGGAACGCCTTTTTTCGGTCGAGGCGCGGCGGCGCTGGGTTGCGCCCGACCTCGATGGCGGGAAACCGACTGGATAGAAGGCCTGGCGCCTGCTAGACAAGCGCCGGCGAACACGGAGGGCGATCCATGGCTGACCAGTACAAGGCGCAGTGCGCGTGCGGCGCGGTCGAGGCGACGCTGTCGGGCGCGCCGGTCCTTCAGTGTTATTGTCATTGTACGGATTGCCGCGACTGGCTGGGGGCCCCGGTGCATGCGGCGACTGGCTGGCCGAAGGCGCAGGTGAAGATCACCAAGGGCGCCGGCAATCTGACGATCTACAAGCGCACCGACAATAGCCATCGCAATTCCTGCAAGTCCTGCGGCGGCGCGGTTTTCGTCGAACATCCCGGCATGGGCGTCTATGACGTCCTCGCCTCGACCATCAAGGGGTTCAAGTTTTCGCCCTCGATGCACATCTATTACGGCGAGCGCATGATCGACATGAAGGACGGCCTGCCGAAATTCCGGAAAGCCCCGAAAGCGCTTGGCGGCGACGACGAGTTGATGAAAGAATAGCGGGCGCTACACCCGCTCGATGACGCTCGCGATCCCCTGCCCGACGCCGATGCACATGGCGCAGAGCGCGTAGCGGCCGCCGCGCCGATGCAATTCCTCGGTCGCAGTGAGCAAGAGGCGCGCGCCCGACATCCCGAGCGGATGGCCGAGCGCGATGGCGCCGCCGTTCGGATTCACATGACCGGCGTCGTCGGGGAGGCCCAGTTCGCGCAAGGATGCCAGCGCCTGCGATGCGAAGGCCTCGTTGAACTCGATCACGGACATGTCGCCGACGGAAAGCTTCGCTTTCGCCAATACCGCTTTCGACGCGGGCGCGGGGCCGATGCCCATGATGCGCGGAGAAACGCCGACGACGGCGCCCGCGACAAACCGCGCGCGCGGCGTAAGCCCGTATTTCTTCGCCGCCGCTTCCGAGGCGACGATGATCGCCGCCGCGCCGTCATTGACGCCGCTCGCATTGCCGGCGGTGATGACGCCGTCTTTTTTCACGAAGGGCTTGAGCGCCGCGAGGGCTTCCAGCGTCGTTTCGCGCGGGTGTTCGTCTCTCGAGACGACGATCGGATCGCCCTTGCGCTGTGGGATCGTCACGGGGACAATCTCCACCGCGAGACGCCCTGATTTCTGCGCGGCGCTCGCGCGCATCTGCGAGCGGAACGCGAAGGCGTCCTGATCCGCGCGGGCGACCGCGAAATCGGCGGCGACGTTTTCAGCCGTCTCCGGCATCGAATCGATCCCGTATTGCGCTTTCAGAACCGGATTGACGAAACGCCAGCCGATCGTCGTGTCGAAAATCTCGGCGTTGCGCGAGAAGGCTTCGCTGGCCTTGCCCATCACGAAAGGCGCGCGCGACATCGATTCAACGCCGCCGGCGATGATGAAGTCAGCTTCGCCCGCCTTGATCGCGCGCGCCGCGATCGTCACCGCGTCCATGCCCGAGCCGCAGAGGCGATTGACGGTCGTTCCCGGCGCTCTCTCGCCGATCCCTGCGAGCAGCGCCGCCATGCGCGCGACGTTGCGATTGTCCTCGCCCGCCTGATTGGCGCAGCCGATGACGATATCGTCAAGCGCATCCCAGTCAATCTTCGGAAGGCGCTCCTTCAGCGCGCGCACGGGAATGGCGGCGAGATCGTCGGTCCGCACTGACGAAAGCGCGCCCGCATAACGCCCGATCGGCGTCCGGACGGCGTCGCAGATAAAGGCGTCGGTCATTGGTCGTCCACCACTTTGCCGCCGGCAGTGCGCGACAATCCCTGAAACACCCCGACAGTGCGGCCATCTTCCGCGGTGATCGTCACCGTATAGACGCCGGTGCGCCCCTGCGTCGCCTCCTCGCGCGCATGCGCCGTCAGCTTCTCGCCGATCTGCGCCGGCGAAATGAAGGAGATCGCCGCCGACTGGGCGAAGGCGATCACATTGCGCGAATTGCACGCCCAGGCGAAGGCGTTGTCGGCGAGCGAAAACAGTACGCCGCCGTGGCACACCTTGTGGCCGTTGGTCATGTTTTCCTTCACGACCATCGAACAGCGCGCCCAGCCGGCGCCCGCGCCTTCCATGACGAGCCCGAAGGTCTCCGCTACGCCTTCGGTCGAATGCAGATATTCAGCGATACGGCGCGCCAGCGTGTCGTCTTCAGATTGCGTCATGGGCATCCCGCGACTTGGCCGCCATTAATTGACCGACTGGGCGTTCAATTATAAGACTTGCCGCCGGAAGGCAAGATCATGAGGCTGCGATGACGTTTGAAGCGATCGCATTTTCGATTGAAAGCGGCGCGGCGCGCCTGACGCTCAATCGCCCGGACCGCCTCAATTCCTTCACCGTTCAAATGCACGGCGAAATCGCCGAGGCACTGACGCAAGTCGAAGCCGACACATCCGTCCGTACCCTGCTGATCACCGGCGCCGGGCGCGGCTTTTGCGCGGGGCAGGATCTCTCCGACCGCGCCGTCGCGCCCGGTTCCGATGCGGTCGATCTCGGCGAGTCCGTCGAGAAGCGATATAACCCGCTGATCCGGCGCCTCACTTCGCTGCCGATGCCGGTCGTCTGCGCGGTGAACGGCGTTGCCGCCGGAGCCGGAGCCTCGCTCGCTTTCGCGTCTGACATCGTCATCGCGGCGAAATCGGCGAGGTTCATCATGTCGTTCGCCAATATCGGCCTTGTTCCGGACTCGGGGAGCTCGTGGGCGTTGCCGCGCCTAACAGGACAAGCGCGCGCGCTCGGCCTTGCGCTCACCGGGGATCCCCTGCCCGCAGAGACCGCCGCCGCCTGGGGCCTCATCTGGAAATGCGTCGATGACGACAGGCTCGCCGACGAAGCGAATGCGCTCGCCTCCAGATTCGCGACGGCGCCGACGCGCGGCCTTGCCGAAACGAAAAGCCTCATCCGCACCGCCTTCACGCGTCCGCTCGACGCGCAACTCGACCTCGAGCGCGACCGCATGCGCGAACTGGGGCGCTCGGAAGATTATCGCGAAGGCGTCGACGCCTTCCTGAACAAGAGAAAACCGACATTCAAGGGGCGGTGATAATCCCTCGCTTTCGCCGCTTCCCCGTTCATCCCGGCTTTCGCGGGAATAAGCGGATCCTGAAATTCCAGAGGAGTTCCAAATGACGGTGATCACCCTCAAGAACTACGCGCTTGGAAAATGGATTGAAGGAACAGGCGCGCCCGCCGAGATACCTTCCGCCGTCACCGGCGAGATCGTCGCGCGCGGCGGGTCGGCGGGGCTCGATTTCGCGGCGATGGCGACTTTTGCGCGCGAGGTCGGCGGCAAGAACCTCCGCAAGCTGACATTTCACCAGCGCTCCGCCATCGTCAAGTCGCTGGCGACGGCGATCATGGAGAAGAAAGAGGCGCTCTATGCCCTCAATTTCCACACCGGCGCGACGCGCAAGGACGGCTGGATCGACATTGAAGGCGGCGCCGGAACCCTCTTTTCGATGGCGTCGAAGGCAAAGCGCGAACTGCCCGACGATGTCATTCTCGTCGACGGCGCGGTCGATCAGATCTCGAAAGAAGGGACATTTCTCGCGCAGCATGTCTACACCTCGCTGAAAGGCGTCGCCCTTCATATCAACGCTTTCAATTTCCCGGTCTGGGGGATGCTCGAAAAGCTCTCGGTCTCGCTGATCGCCGGGGTTCCGGCGATCGTGAAGCCGGCGACCGCGACCTCCTATCTCGCGGAGGCGGCGTTCCGCGTGCTGATCGAGACCGGCAAGGTCCCGGACGGCGCCTTGCAATTCATCGCCGGATCGACGGGCGATCTGTTCGATCACCTGACCGGACAGGATGTCGTGTCGTTCACCGGCTCTGCCTCGACGGCGGCGAAACTGAAAAGTCATCCTGTCATCATTCGCGAGAGCGTCCGCTTCATCTCCGAACAAGACAGCCTCAACGCCGCGATACTTGGCCCCGATGCGGGCGCCGACAGCCCGGAATTCGCGCTGTTCGTGAAGGAAGTCGCGCGCGAAATGACGGTGAAGGCCGGACAGAAATGTACGGCGATCCGCCGCGCGCTTGTTCCCGCCGCGCTGATGGATGCGGCGGGAAAGGCAATCGGAGACCAGCTTGCGAGGACGACCATCGGCGATCCCGCCCGCGAGGAGGTGCGAATGGGCGCGCTCGTATCGCTGTCGCAGCGCGAGGATGTGCGCGCGAAGGTGGCGGCGCTGAAATCGGAGGCCCGCGTTGTCTTCGGCGACGCCGCTTCGATCGACCTCATCGGCGCTTCCGCCGTCGCCGGCGCCTTCGCCGCGCCGATGCTGCTCCGCTGCGACGATCCGTGGGGCGCAAGAGCGGTGCATGAGGTCGAGGCCTTCGGTCCGGTCGCAACCTTGATGCCCTATCTTTCGCTCGACGACGCGATCGCGCTTTGCAACAGGGGCGGAGGCTCGCTGGTGATGTCGCTCTTCACTCATGACGCGGATGTCGCGCGCGAGGTCGTTCTCGGCGCGGGCTGTTACCACGGCCGCGTTTGCGTGATCAACCGCGATTGCGCGAAGGAATCGACCGGACACGGATCGCCTCTTCCGGTTCTCGTTCACGGCGGACCGGGAAGGGCCGGCGGCGGCGAAGAAATGGGCGGCATGCGCGGCGTGCGTCATTACATGCAGCGGACGGCGGTCCAGGGCTCGCCCGAAACCCTTCGCGCCGTCACCGCCGCCTGGGTCAAAGGGTCCGCCGTCGAAGCAAAGCCGCCGCACCCCTTCCGCTATCGCTTCGGCGAGCTTGAGATTGGCAAGACGATCGAAACGCAAGCGCGCACGATTTCGCTCGAAGACATCGAACATTTCGCGAATTTCACCGGCGACACTTTTTACGCGCATATGGACGAGGCGGCGGCGAAGGCGAACCCGTTTTTTCCGGGCCGTGTCGCGCATGGCTATCTCATTCTCTCTTTCGCCGCCGGGCTATTCGTCGATCCGGCGCCCGGCCCCGTTCTCGCCAATTACGGCCTCGACGAACTGCGCTTCCTGACGCCAGTCTCGCCCGGCGACGCGATCAAGGTGCGCTTGACGGCGAAGTCGAAGAAGAAGCGCAATGACGAATATGGCGAGGTGAAATGGGATGTGCTCGTCACCAACCAGAAGAACGAAGCCGTCGCGAGCTATGAATTGCTGACGATGAATGCGATCTGATGGCCCGTCGCCAGGCCGCCGATTACGAGGAGAAACGCGACGCCATCGTCGAGGAGGCGGCGCGTCTGTTCGCCGCCAAGGGATTTTCCGGCGCATCGCTCGCCGATCTCGCTTTCGCCTGCGACATGTCGAAATCGCTCTTCTATCATTATTACGCCTCGAAGGAGGCGATCCTCTACGCTGTCATGAACGGGCACATGGACGCCCTCTTGACCGCGCTCGACGCCGAGCAGCGCGGTGATCCGCGTCATGATCTTGGCGCCTTTGCCCGCGCGCTCTTGCGCCTTTACGCTGGCGCCGCCGACAAGCAGAAGGTGCTGCTCTATGAACTCGGCGCCTTGCCGGCGCCGCAGCGGGCCGACATCGTCGCCAAGGAGCGCCGGCTGATCGCCCATGTCGAAGCGATGATCGCCCGCGCGCGGCCCGAACTCACAAGAGCGGTCCTGCGCGCGCAGGCGATGCTGTTCTTCGGCATGCTGAACTGGACACACAGCTGGCTGAAGCCGGGCGGCGCGGTCGCGCGCGACGAGGTCGCCGAAATGGCCGCCCGGATGACGCTGGCGAAGGTTTGAAGCTGCCGCCGGCTGTAGACAATTCGCCGCGGGCGCGGGACAACTTCGCCCGCGATCCGGAGGGGATTCCATGCTGAAGATCATTGCCCGCGCGTCCATGTTGTCGACTTGCCTGTGGCTCGCCGCCTGCGGCGCACCCTCCGCGCCGACGGTCGACGACGCCGTCCTTCGGGTTCTCG
>JBGSNB010000223.1:0-2438 GCA_041739835.1 Parvularculaceae bacterium
GCGACGCGCTCGGCGAAGCGCTCGCGCAGGAAGACGCCGCGGCGCGGCGCGAACGCGGCCTGCCGCCCAAAGACGCCGCTGACGAAACGCAATAATATGCCGTCCCCGGAAGAATTCTATCGCATCAAGCGACTGCCGCCCTATGTGTTTGAGGAAGTGAACGCGCTGAAGGCGCGGCTGCGCGCGGCCGGACGCGATGTCATCGACTTCGGCATGGGCAATCCCGACATGGAGACCCCGCCGCATATCCTCGACAAGCTGATTGAGACCGCGCGCAAGCCGCGCACCAACCGCTATTCGGCGTCGAAGGGCGTGCCGGGCCTCCGCAGGTCGATCGCGCGCTATTACGACCGCCGTTTCCAGGTGAAGCTCGATCCCGCGACCGAAGTGATCGCGACGCTCGGCTCGAAGGAGGGCTTCGCCAATCTCGCGCAGGCGATGACCGCGCCGGGCGACGTCATTCTCGCGCCCGATCCCGCTTATCCGATCCACGCCTATGGCTTCATCATCGCCGGCGGCGTCATCCGCGCGGTGCCGGCGCCGTCGCCGGAAGCCTATCTTTCCGGCATGAGCCGCGCCATCGCGCATGTGACGCCGAAACCGACCGCGATGGTGCTGAATTATCCGTCGAACCCGACGGCGCAGACTGTCGGCCTCGATTTCTACCGCGACGCCGTCGCCTTCGCGAAGAAGCACGACATCTGGATCCTGTCGGATCTCGCCTATTCGGAGATCTATTTCGGCGACGACGCGCCGCCCTCGATCCTCGCCGTCCCGGGCGCGAAGGACATCGCCGTCGAGGTGAACTCCCTGTCGAAGACCTATGCGATGGCGGGCTTTCGCGTCGGCATGGCGGTCGGCAATCCGCGCCTCATCGCGGCGCTGGCGCGCGTCAAGTCCTATCTCGATTACGGCGCCTATACGCCGATCCAGGTGGCGGCGTCGGCGGCGCTCGACGGACCGCAGGACTGCGTCGACGAGATTCGTGCGATCTACAGGACGCGGCGCGACGCGCTGGTTGAAAGCTTCGCCAAGGTCGGCTGGGAAATCCCGTCGCCGCCCGCTTCGATGTTCGCCTGGACGCCGATCCCGGAGGATTTTCGCGCGCTCGGTTCGGTCGGCTTCGCCAAGAAACTGATGGAGGAGGCGGACGTCGCCGTCGCGCCCGGCCTCGGCTTCGGCGAACATGGCGAGGGCTTCGTCCGCATCGGCCTCGTCGAGAATGAGCAGCGCATCCGCCAGGCGGCGCGCAACGTCAAGAAAATGCTGTCGCGCCGGAATGCGGCGTAGGACGGCCGGAAAGGGACGATCATGGCTGACCAGGAATTTCTCGACCGCATGCTGACGATGGAGATCGGCCGCTGCACCGAAGCGGCGGCGGTTGCGGCCTCGAAGATGATCGGGCGGGGCGACAAGAACGGCGCCGACCAGGCGGCGGTCGCGGCCTTGCGCGAAGCGTTCAACAAGCTCGACATCGACGGCACGGTCGTCATCGGCGAAGGGGAGCGCGACGAGGCGCCGATGCTCTATATCGGCGAGAAGGTCGGCACCAGGAAGGGTCCGAAAATCGACATCGCGCTCGACCCGCTCGAAGGCACCGATCTGACCGCCAAGGGCATGGGCAACGCCCTTGCCGTCGTCGCCATGGCGACGTCGGGATCGATGCTGCACGCGCCCGACACCTATATGGACAAGATCGCGATCGGGCCCGGCTATCCGGACGGCGTCGTCGATCTCGACGCGTCGGTCGAGGACAATATCCGTGAACTCGCGAAGGCGAAAAAGGTCGATCCCGCCGACATCACGCTGTGCGTTCTTGACCGCGAGCGCCATCAACACATTGTCGAGGCGGCGCGGAAAATCGGCTCGCGCATCATCCTGATCCCGGACGGCGACGTCGCCGGCGTCTTTCACACGACCGAGCCGCATACCGGCATCGATCTTTATGTCGGGCAGGGCGGCGCGCCGGAAGGCGTCCTGGCGGCGGCGGCGCTCAGATGCGTCGGCGGCCAGATGCAAGGAAGGCTCGTCTTCCGAAATGACGCCGAGAAAGCGCGCGCCGCACGCGCCGGCATCACCGACCTCAATCGCAAATACGGCCTCATGGACCTTTGCGGCGGCGACGTCTTTTTCGCCGCGACCGGCGTCACCAACGGCGCCATGCTCGAAGGCGTCAGATGGGAGCCGGGGCATGTGACGATGCACACCGTCGTTATGCGCTCGAAGACCGGGACCGTGCGCTACATCAAGGCGCGCACCAAACGCTGGATCTAGCTCCGCGAACATTGGCGGCGCCAAGTCCGGTTTGCACGGGCTTGCCGGCCATGCCAAACCTCGGCGCATGTTTTCGTTTTTCGAGCGGCGGGTTCAGCCCTTCCCGGAGACGCGCCTTGGCGCGCCGCCGAAGGGCCTTGCGCGCTTTTGCTGGCATTATGTGC
>JBGSNB010000344.1:0-3719 GCA_041739835.1 Parvularculaceae bacterium
ATGCGCAAGGCGTGGACCGGCGCGACGCCGTCCGCCGCCGGCTGGTAAAAAAATGAATAGGCGCTGATCGACCGGCGAAACCCTTCAGCGTCGCCGCCGCCGATTTCGAGCGCGTCGAACCCGGCGCGCAACATGAACAGCGCCTGATCGCAGAGGACCGCGCCGCGCGCGCGGATTTCGCCCTTATAGCCGAGCCGCTCGCGCAGGACGCGCGCCTGGCTATAGGCGCGGCCGTCCTTGAATTCCGGAAACTCGAGAATAACGGCGTCGAAACGGCGCACGACGTCGCCCAGCGCCTCGATATCCTCCGTATTCGGAAGGAAGATCTCGAACCGGCCGGCTTCCGGCCGAACGCCGGCCCGCCATTCGGCGAGAGTGATCTCCTCGCCGAGCGGACGGTCGTCGACCGTGACGCCGTTTTCAGTGACGCGCAGCGTCGCCATAAAGAACCTCCTTGAACGGATCTGGACCAAGCCTGCGATAGGCGTCGAGGAAGCGCTCGCCGTCATCGCGATTATCCTTGTAGAAACGGACGAGCCGCTCGACCGCATCGACGACTTCGCTGGAAGAGAACCCGCGTCCGGTGATCTCGCCGAGGCTTGCGTCCTGCGCGCCGGATCCGCCGAGCAGGATCTGGTAGAATTCCTCGCCCTTCTTGTCGACGCCGAGAATGCCGATATGGCCGACATGGTGATGGCCGCAAGCGTTGATGCAGCCGGAGATCTTGATCTTCAATTCGCCGATATCGGCGGCCTCGGCGCTGTCGGAGAACCGCTCGGCGATCCGCTCCGCGATCGGGATCGAGCGCGCATTGGCGAGATCGCAATAATCGAGGCCCGGGCAGGCGATGATGTCGCTGACAAGTCCGATGTTCGAAGTCGCAAGGCCCGCCGCGTCGAGCCCGCGCCACAGCGCGAAGAGATCGTCCTTCTTCACATGCGGCAGGCAGAGATTTTGCTCATGCGTCGCGCGAACTTCGTCGAAGGAATAGCGCTCGGCGAGATCGGCGACGGCGTCCATCTGATCGGCGCTGATGTCGCCCGGCGGCTTGCCGATCGGTTTCAGCGAGATATTGGCGATCGCGTAGCCGGGTTGACGATGCGCAACCACATTGGTCTTCACCCAGCTATCGAATGCCGAATGCGCCGCGCGCGCCGCATCGAGCGAAGCGCTTGTCTCGGCGAGGCGCTCAAATCGCGGCGGCGCGAAATGGCGGCGGATGCGCTGGATTTCCTCAAACGGAAAATCGAGCCGGTCCCTGTCGGATTTCTCCCATTCCGCTTCGACCATGCGGCGGAATTCGTCGGTGTCGTCGGCGACAAGGATCTTGATGCGCGCCTTGTATTTGTTGTCGCGGCGGCCGAGACGGTTATAAACGCGCAGGATCGCTTCAAGGTAGGAAATCAGCCGCTTTTCGGGGAGAAATGCGCGGATCGTCTCGCCGATATAGGGCGTGCGGCCAAGACCGCCGCCGACGAGAACCTCAAAGCCGCGATCGCCTGCGTCATTGCGATAAAGGCGCAGGCCGATATCGTGAACCTTGATCGCCGCGCGGTCGCGGTCGGAGGCGGTCACCGCAATCTTGAACTTGCGCGGCAGGAACGAAAATTCCGGATGCAGGCTCGACCATTGCCGGATGACTTCCGACCAGATGCGCGGATCGTCGATCTCGTCGGCGACCGCGCCGGCGTAAGGGTCCGACGTGATGTTGCGGATGCAGTTTCCCGAGGTCTGGATCGCGTGCATCTCGACATCGGCGAGGTCGTCCAGAATATCGGGCACATCGATCAGCGCCGGCCAGTTGAACTGGATGTTCTGGCGTGTCGTGAAATGCCCATAGCCCTTGTCATATTTGCGCGCGATCGCGCCGAGCTGGCGAAGCTGCCTCGACGAAAGCGTTCCATAAGGAATGGCGACCCGCAGCATATAGGCGTGAAGCTGCAGATAGAGGCCGTTCATCAGCCGCAGCGGCTTGAACTCTTCTTCGCTGAGATCGCCGGACAGGCGGCGCGCGACTTGCCCGCGAAATTCGGCGACGCGCTCGCGCACGATCGTCTCGTCGAATTCGTCATAGCGGTACATCAAAGGGCTCCGATATCGAGACGCTTCTCGACACGCGCAACCCATTCCCTGACGGCGGGAAAGGCGTTGAGATGAAAGCCGCCCTCATGCGCGGCGCGCGTGTAGGCGACGAGAGAAATGTCGGCAAGCGTGAACGCTTCGCCGGCGATCCACGCCGCGTCGGCAAGCTGGCGCTGCATGCGCGACAGCGCGGCAAGCCCCTTGTCCATCAATTTCGGATCGATCTCGGCGTCGGGCTTGTTAAGGTAGGTCTTCAGGAAGCGGCGCACGGCGATATAGGGCTCGTGGCTGTATTGCTCCCAGAACAACCACTCATAGACCTTCGCGCGCGCGAAGCTCTCTTCCGGCAGCAGCCCGCCGCCATGAACCTCCGCAAGGTGAAGAATGATCGCGTTCGATTGCGCAAGCGCGCGCGCCTGCGGCGTCACCAGCAACGGAACCTGGCCGGCCGGATTGAGCGCCAGGAACGCCGCCGTCCGCGTTTCGCCCCTAAGAACGCTGGTCTCGATCCATTCATGGTCGACCCCGAGGAGATCGGCCGTCCATTTCACCTTCAGGCAATTGCCGCTGACGGCGTCGCCGTAAATCCTATAGCCGCTCATTGATCGCCTCCGCCTGCTTGCCGAGATCGCGGCGCACGCTTGGACCATTGCGCCGGATCGTCTCGCGCAACGCTTCGCGCCCGACGGGACCTGCCGCTTCGGCGTCAATCAGATAGGCGCCGGCGATGACGGTCCGGCGCTGCAACAAGGCGGCGAGATGTTCGCTCGCCGCAGCGTCGTCGAACAGCGCCGCATGATCGAAGCGCTCGACCAGAACGCCATCGGCGCCGAGATAGACGACAACGCCGTCCGAAAGCCGGTTCGCGGTGATCGCCTTCACGCCGCCCTCCGGTCGAGGCCTGCAATTTCATCAAGGACGAGGCCGTCAGCTTTCGCCGCCACTTCGCCGACGACGAGCAGCGCCGGGCCTTCGACGCCGCCGGCGCGAATGAGCGCGCCGAGGTCGGCAAGACGCCCCTTCAGGATCTTTTCGCCCGGCATCGTTCCTTTTTCGATGACCGCAACCGGGGTCGACGCCGCGCGTCCATGCTCCATCAGCCGCGCCGCGATCGCGTCCGCTTTGCCGACGCCCATATAGACGACGAGCGTGTGACCGAGCGCGGCGAGCGCGCGCCAGTCGAGATCGGGCTCGCCGTCGTCCTTCGCGTGACCGGTGACGAAGGTGACCGCCTGCGACAGGTCGCGATGCGTCAGCGGCATCGACGCCGCCGCGGCGCAGCCGGTCGCCGCCGTAATCCCCGGCGTCACGAATACCGGAATTCCGGCGGCCTTAACCGCCTCCAGCTCCTCGCCGCCGCGGCCGAAAATGAAGGGGTCCCCGCCTTTCAGGCGAATGACGATCTGGCCCTGGCGCGCATGGGCGATGAGCTGCCGTTCGATATCTTCCTGCGGCACGGCGTGAGCGGCCTTCGCCTTGCCGACATAGAGCCGCAGCGCATCGCGCCGGGCGAGCGCCAGAACGCCGTCGCCGACAAGTCGGTCATAAAAAATGACGTCGGCCGACTGCAGCAGGCGCAGCGCCTTCAGGGTTAGGAGGTCGGGATCGCCGGGGCCGGCGCCGACAATGTGGACGAC
>JBGSNB010000367.1:0-1977 GCA_041739835.1 Parvularculaceae bacterium
GCCTCGTCGATCGGCCGCAGCAGCGCTGCGTTGACGGCGGCGGCCAGCATCGCCGCATCAAAACCGATGATGATGTCGAGATCGCCGCGACGGAACAAGAACCAGGCGCCGCGCATCGGCAGATCGGCGAGCCGCACGCGATCGAGCGCGCGGATGCGCAATGGGCCGGGTTTGAACGTTGCGCCGAAATAGGTGCCGAACAGGGCAGCGACGATGTCGCCGGCCTTCGACGCGCGGTCGTTTTCGGCGCTCGCGCGCAGTTCGGCGGCGGCGACTTTTCGGCGCAGGATCGAGCGCTGCGATTCCGTCATTGATGCGACATCCCTTGGCGGCGACGCCAGGCCGCATATCAACCGCAGATAGCTGACATTTTCGTTAACTCGTAATAGTTGTTTCAGATTTCTCGGGCTAAGCCATGGGCTGGCGCAGGAAAGGTCAGATGGCGGGGCGCGGTCAGCCGATCATCATCAGGCGGAAGAAGGTGATCGTCAAAGGCGGCCACCATGGCGGCGCATGGAAAGTCGCCTATGCCGATTTCGTCACCGCGATGATGGCGTTCTTTCTGCTGATGTGGCTCCTCAACGCCACCACCGAAGACCAGCGCAAGGGGCTCGCCGACTATTTCAATCCGTCAATCCCGATCAGCCGCATTTCCGGCGGCGGGTCGGCGGCGCTCGACGGTTCGTCGGTGCTCGCCGACGACCAGTTGATCCGCGACGGCGTCGGCGCCGCGGCCGACGCCGTCGCGCCGTCTTTGCGGGAGGATGCGGTCGATGCGACGTCCGACGCTGAAGAAACGCTGGAGGAAAAGGCCGCGCGCGCCGCGCTTGAATCGCTCGAACAGCAAATAAAGCAACGCCGCGATGCGCTCGAAAGCGACGATCTCGCCGATCATATCCAGACGCGCATGACGCCGGACGGCCTCATCGTCGAACTGATCGACAATGAGCGAACGCCTCTGTTCGAGGTCGGATCGGCAAGGCCCTCGCATCTCCTCGGTCAATTGCTCGAAGTCGTCGCGCCGGTTCTTGCGACCGCCGAAAACGACATGCAGGTGATCGGGCATACCGACGCGCGCGCCTATCAGGGCGACGCGTTCTATTCGAACTGGGAGCTGTCGTCCGATCGCGCCAGCCTGTCGCGGCGCCTGCTGGTGCAACATGGTTTGCCTGCGGAGCAAATTGTCGCCGTCATCGGCAAGGCGGCGACGGACCCCTTGTCGCAGGATCCCTTCGCGTCCCAGAACCGGCGCATCGCGATCTTGCTGCTCGCCGCCGACCGTCCGGCGCCGTTAGCGAACCCTTAACGAACCCCGCCTACAACCTCAGATAGTATTGCACTATTTTAGCTATCAAAGGTTGGGTTCATGGGCATCACTTCGTCTCTCAACGCCGGCGTCGCCGGGCTCGCGGTCAATGCGGTGCGCCTCGCGACGATCTCGGACAATATCGCGAATTCCCAAACTGTCGGCTACAAGCGCGCCGACGCGGAATTCGCCGATCTTGTGCTCCAGCAGCAGAGCGGCGCCTATTCGGCCGGCGGCGTGCGCGCGCTGACCTATCGCGACGCCGGCGCGCAGGGCGCGCTCATCACCACCTCGAATTCGACAGACATCTCGATCAGCGGACGCGGCATGCTGCCGGTCACAGATGTTTCGGGCGCCTTCTCGACCAGCGGCGACCGCGAACTCCTGCTGACGGCGACCGGCTCCTTCTTCACGGACGAGAACGGATTGCTCCGTACCCAGAGCGGGCTTTTCCTGCTCGGCTGGCCGGCCGATTCGAGCGGCGGCATCGGCTCGCCGGCGCGCGATTCCGGCGCGTCGCTGGAGCCGGTCCGCGTCAATCTCAACCAGTTTTCCGCCTCGCCGACGTCGCAGATCCGCCTCGGGCTCAATTTGCCGGCCGCCGACACGGTCGCGGGCGCCTCGGGCGCGCCCTATACGCTGCCGATCGAGTATTTCGACAATCTCGGCCG
>JBGSNB010000405.1:0-1782 GCA_041739835.1 Parvularculaceae bacterium
GCGGGCCATGAGCGTCGCCGCGGCGCCATCAGCGGGCGCCGCGCATCTTCCTGTATGAATTTGACAATCCGCATCGCTTCTGCGCTATGCGCATAGTCTGATGCGACACGCACGAGGCGCTCCTGAAACGAATCCTCGTCGGAGAACAGCAGGCGGTATGCGGCTCGAAGATCATGGATCGCGGCGCGCGCGACGCCGCGGCGCTTCAGGCCGATGATGTTGAGGCCGCCAAGGGCCGCATGGTTTCCAGACGCCGACCCGAACGGAATGACGTCCATCGTCACCGCGGCGCACCCGCCGACAAAGGCGTAGGCGCCGATGCGGCAATTCTGGTGGATGCCGGCGAGCCCGCCGAAAAAGACGAAATCTTCGACAACCACATGTCCGGCGATCGACGCATTATTCGCGAAAACGACATTCGAGCCGACAATGCAGTCATGACCGATATGCGCGCCCGCCATCAAGAAACACTTGTCCCCGATCACGGTCTGGCCGCGCCCGGCGGCGGTTCCAAGATTGAGCGTCGAGTGTTCGCGGATGATGCAATCCGCGCCGATGACAAGTTTCGTGTCCTCGCCGCGATAGCCAAGATGCTGCGGCGGTCCGCCGACGACCGCAAAGGGGTAGACGATCGTGCGCGCGCCGATTTGCGTGCGCCCCTCGATCACGACATGCGATTTCAGCTCGACGCCTTCTTGCAAGGTCGACTTCGCGGAGACACGGCAGTAGGGGCCGACAATGACGTCCGGCGCAAGCGTCGCGCCGTCTTCAACGATTGCGGTCGGATCGATGCGCATGAAGCTCGGTCGCCCTTCAAGCCATCTGCGCCAGCATTGCGGCGAACGTCGCCTCGGCGACGAGCTTGCCGGCGACGGTCGCCTCGCCGGCGAACCGCCACACCGGCGCGCGACGCTGCACGGTCGAGACCTTGATCAGCAACTGGTCGCCCGGAACCACCGGCTTTCTGAACCTCGCCTTGTCGACTCCCATGAAGAGCACGATCTTGCCCTCCGCATCGAGATTTTCCGTATAGGATGTATAGGCGGCGGCGGCCTGCGCCATCGCTTCGATCATCAAAACGCCCGGCATGATCGGCTTTTGCGGAAAATGGCCCTGAAAGAACTCTTCGTTGTAAGTGACGTTCTTGACGGCGACGGCGCTTTCGCCGGGGCGGATGTCGATCAGCCGGTCGATCATCAGCATCGGATAACGGTGCGGCAGGATCTTCATGAGATCGTCGATCTCAAGGATGCTCTTGCCCGGCTCAATCGTCATGGCGCTTCGCCTTTTTTTTCCGCGCGGCGCTGGCCGTCATCGCGGTCTCTCTCATCCAGGTCATCATCGGACGGGCCGGATAGCCCCCCCAGGTCTCGCCGTTCGGCACGTCCCGCATGACGCCCGCCTTCGCCGCGATTCGGGCGTCATCGCCGATTGCGACATGATCAGCAATCCCCGCCTGCCCGCCAAACTGGACGCGGTCGCCGATTTTCGCGCTGCCGGCGATGCCGACCTGCGCCGCGACGACGCAATTTCGGCCGAGCCGGACGTTGTGAGCGATCTGGACCAGATTGTCTAACTTGGTCCCTTCCCCGACGATGGTGTCGGCGAACGCGCCGCGATCGACGCAGCAATTCTGGCCGACCTCGACATCGCGCCCAAAGACGACGCGGCCAAGCTGGGGCACGCGGGTCAAACCGTCCTTGCCCGGTACAAAGCCAAAGCCGGGTCCGCCGAACGCCGAGCCCGCGCCGATCCGGCAATCAGCGCCGATCACCGCGCACC
>JBGSNB010000410.1:0-2750 GCA_041739835.1 Parvularculaceae bacterium
CGGCGAACACAACGCTCGACGCCGACACCGCGGAACTGATTGTCACCGACCTCGGCCATACGCCCAAGCGCGTCGCCGAGTCCGACGTCGAGGAAGGCCTGTTCGACACGCCCGACATCGAGGGCGATCTCACGTCGCGACCGCCCGTCGTCACCATCATGGGCCATGTCGATCACGGCAAGACCTCGC
Organism: Parvularculaceae bacterium; assembly: GCA_041739835.1. Classification (GTDB taxonomy): domain Bacteria; phylum Pseudomonadota; class Alphaproteobacteria; order Caulobacterales; family Parvularculaceae; genus Amphiplicatus. The sequence continues at coordinate 190 of JBGSNB010000410.1, forward strand.
TGCTCGACGCGCTCCGCCAGACCAATGTCGTCGCCGGCGAGGCCGGCGGCATCACCCAGCATATCGGCGCCTATCAGGTGTCGGTGAAGGATGGCCGCAAGATCACCTTCCTCGATACGCCGGGCCACGCCGCATTCACGCAGATGCGCGCGCGCGGCGCGAAAGTGACCGACATCGTCATTCTCGTCGTCGCCGCCGACGATTCGATCATGCCGCAGACGGTCGAGGCGATTAATCACGCAAAGGCCGCAGGCGTTCCGATCATCGTCGCGATCAACAAGATCGACAAACCGTCGGCCAACGCCCAGAAAGTCCGCACCGATCTCCTGCAATACGAGATCCAGGTCGAAAGCCTTGGCGGCGAAGTTCAGGATGTCGAGGTCTCGGCGCTGAAGAAGATCAATCTCGACGGGCTGCTCGACGCCATTCTTCTGCAGGCGGAGCTTCTCGACCTCAAGGCCAATCCGGGCCGCTCGGCGGAAGGCTCCGTCGTCGAATCGCGCCTTGACAAGGGCCGCGGTCCGGTGGCGACGCTGCTCGTCGAGCGCGGCGCCCTGAAGCGCGGCGACATCGTCGTCGTCGGCGCCGAATGGGGCCGCGTGCGCCTGCTCACCGACGACAAGGGCGAGACGATCGCCGAGGCGGGGCCGGCGATGCCGGTCGAGATGCTCGGCCTCAACGGCGCGCCGGAACCCGGCGATCAATTCGCCGTCGTCGAATCGGAAGCGCGCGCCAGAGAGGTCGCCGATTTCCGCGCAAGGAAGCGCCGCGAGAAGGCCTCGGCGAGAACTTCCGGCACCTCGCTCGAACAGATGATGGCGCAGCTGCAGGACGCCGAAATCAAGGAATTGCCGCTTGTCATCAAAGGCGACGTGCAAGGATCGGTCGAAGCGATCGTCGGCAGTCTCGAAAAACTGTCGACGTCCGAAGTGCGCGTGCGCGTTTTGCACACCGGCGTCGGCGCGATTTCGGAATCGGACGTCATTCTCGCCGGCGCGTCAGGGGCGCCGGTCATCGGCTTCAATGTCCGCGCCAATGCGCAGGCGAGGAACGAAGCCGAACGCGCCGGCGTCGAAATTCGCTATTACTCGATCATCTACAATCTGATCGACGACATCAAAGGCGCGCTCTCCGGCATGTTGAAGCCCGAGATCCGCGAGACCTTCCTCGGCAATGCCGAAATCCTCGAAGTCTTCAACATCTCGAAATTCGGCAAGGTCGCCGGCTGCCGCGTCGTCGAGGGCGTCGTCCGCCGCGGCGCGAAGGTCCGTTTGATCCGCGACGGCACCGTCATTCACGAGGGCGAGCTGTCGCAATTGAAGCGCTTCAAGGAAGACGTCGCGGAAGTCCCGGTCGGACAGGAATGCGGCATGAGTTTCGCCAAATACGAAGACCTCAAAAAGGGCGATATCATCGAGTGCTTCTCGGTCGAAACGATCACCAGGACGCTGTAGGACGGAAGCCATCCGTAGGCGGCGCATCCATGTTGCGCCCGGAATTCGCCCGGGCGTCCGCAAGGGGCGCATCCTTCGTGACGCGATGCTTCGCATCGCTCCTCAGGATGAGGGATTCAATCGGTTGCTTCACCCTGAGGAGCCGCGAAACGGCGTCACGAAGGGCGAAGCAACCGTTTTCGACAGCCTGCGGCGAGTAAGCGAATGTTCCTCCGCCCCCTCGATCCTGACCGCGACGGCGAAGCGCTGCACGCGATTTTCGGCGACGAGGAAAGCTCAGTCTATCTGCTCGGGCCCGCTTTCAAATCTGTCGCAGAAACGATCGAGAATTTGAAGAAATGGACCGCCGGAGCGCAGGATACGTCATGGGCGGTTTGCGAAAACGCGGACGGCCCGGCGCTCGGACGGATTTCGCTCTTCACGCAGGGTCGCGATGTCTGGGAGGCGGCGTGCATGATCGCGCCGGCGGCGCGCGGCAGGAACCTTGCGGCGCGCGCGTTGGCGCAGGCGATCGACTTCGTGTTCGACATCAAAGGCGCGCGGCGCATTTTCGCCGACATCGATCCGGGCAACGCGCCCTCGATCCGCACCTTTGAAAGGCTCGGCTTTCGCCATGAGGGCGTGTTGCGCGGCAACTGGCTGACCCATATTGGCGAGCGCGACAGCGTCATTCTCGGCCTCCTCGCGCATGATCCAAGGCCATGGCGATCATGATGCCCTTCAAGATCTGCTGCATGCAGTCCGTCGAAGAGGCGGACGCGGCGATTGCGGCCGGCGCGCTGGCGATTGGTCTCGTCGGGGCGATGCCGAACGGGCCCGGTCCGATCGACGACCGGGCGATCGCCGAAATCGCCGCGCATGTCCGCGCCCGGCACGGGGACCGCGTGTGGACGACGCTGCTGACGAGCCGCATCGATGAGCACGCGATCGCCGATCATGTGGCGGCGACCGGCGTCAACACCGTGCAGATCGTCGACCGCCCCTCGCCGGAATCCTATGCGCATCTGCGCCGCGCGCTTCCCGCTTTGCGCATCCTGCAAGTCGTCCATGTCGAAGACGCGCACGCCGTCGACGAGGCGCGGCGCGCCGGCGAAGCGGTCGACGCGA
>JBGSNB010000421.1:0-2594 GCA_041739835.1 Parvularculaceae bacterium
GCCGGCGCGACTGGCGGCGGCCTCAGCCACCGCGACGCGGCGAAACACCACCGACTGGCCCCCGATATCCACCTGCTCCGTCCGCCAGCCCGCCTTCAGCCAGATTTTCGTCATTGCGTTGTTCGACGGGTTATTGGACCACCACGCCGGATATTTGAAGGCGCTGGGCGGCAGTTTCGAGCCGATCAGCCGCTCAAGCTCCGGAAAAGCGACTTTCCAGTTTGAACCGGGGCGGGCGGCGAGGATTTCAGCGAGTTTGGCGTAAATGCTCATATTGGGTTTTTCATAGAACATATTTTAACATATGTCAAGGCGTATCAATGCGCACGATTGACAGGCGGGAACAAAAAAGGAACATTCGACGCCCGATATGGATGGCCAGGACAAGCCCGGCCATGACAGAATGAACAAGCGCCCCTGAAGAGAAGCCGTCTTGCCCGGGTTCATTCCGGGCATCCACGCCGACCCTACCCCATCGTCGGAATGACAAATTCGCTGCCCTGTGCGTCTTTCGGCCTGCGAAACTGAAGGGTCAGCCCAGCGCGCGCCTTCGGCATCGCGCCTCAGATCACCCGCGTCAAGCGCACATCGACCTCTCGGGTTACAAACGACCATTCCCGGCTGGCGCGCAATTCGGCAAGCAACTCGTTGAACATCCCTTCGTGTTCGGGCGCAAACTCGAACCAGGTGAGGAAGTCGAACGGTTCGCCGAGATCGCGGCCATGGTAGAGCTTTCGCGCGATGGCAGGAAGATAGCGCAGGCCGATCGAATGATGACGCGACTGCTCCTCGAAAATGGTGCGTCGTTCGTCTTGCGCCAGCATCCACCATTCGCCGGATTTCGATATCGGGATCAGCGCAACCATGGTCGCAGCAGGTCGGCCAAGGCCTTCTTGCACGGCGCGCAAATCCGCGATCTCCGAGCGATTTGCATAACGCACATTGCTGGCGACGCCGCGCAGCGCCTGCGTCGCGGCGCCGTCAATCCAGCCCTCCGCGATGCGGAGGCGCCCCTCGGCGCCCGCAAGGGCCGCGCCGAAAACTGCGGTGGCCGAGACGACGGACCATTCGCCTGCCTGCCCGAAACTGAATCCTGTCCAAATCAAAGCGAACTCCGATCTCGCAACCGCGCGTGATTATTGCGCAGCCGACCGATCGAGAGAAATCGCGTTTGCGTTAGCGGCGGCGGGCCGCGCCCCTACCCCATCGTCGGGATGACGAACTCCGCGCCCTGCACGTCTTCCGGCCAGCGCTGGGTGATCGTCTTGATCTTGGTCCAGAACCTGACGCCTTCCGGCCCGTGCTGGTTGGTGTCGCCAAAGCCCGAGCGTTTCCAGCCGCCGAAGGTGTGATAGGCGACCGGCACCGGGATCGGCACGTTGATGCCGACCATGCCGACATTGACGCGCGCCGCGAATTCGCGCGCTGCCGCCCCGTTGCGCGTGAAGATCGCGACGCCGTTGCCATATTGGTGCTTTGAGGGCAGCGCCACCGCCTCGTCGAAATTCTGCGCGCGGACGATCTGCAAGACCGGGCCGAAGATTTCCTCATTGTACGACCGATGGCCGGGCTTCGCCCCGTCGAGCAACGTGCCGCCGAGGAAAAAGCCATTCTCATACCCTTGCAGCCTGAAGCCGCGCCCGTCGACGACGAGCTTTTGCCCTTCGTCGACCGCCATCTGGATATATCCCTCGACGCGCTTCTTGTGCGCCGCCGTCACCAGCGGGCCGAGGTCTGAATCTTCCGACATCGAAGGGCCGATGCGCAGCGATTCAACGCGCGGCTTCAACATCTCGATCAGCGTCTCCGCCGTTCCCTTGCCGACCGGCACCGCGACCGGCGTCGCCATGCAGCGCTCGCCGGCCGAGCCGTAGCCCGAGCCGATCAGCTGATTGACGACATTCTCCATGTCGGCGTCGGGCAGGATGATCATGTGGTTCTTCGCGCCGCCGAAGGCCTGCACGCGCTTGTTGTTTGCGGCGCCGTTCGCATAAATATATTGCGCGATGTCGGAGGAGCCGACGAAGGAGATCGCCTTGACGCGCGGGTCCTCGATCAGGGCGTCGACCGCTTCCTTGTCGCCGTTGACGACGTTGAGGACGCCTTCGGGCAGGCCGGCTTCGATCATCAGTTCGGCGAGGCGGAGCGGCACCGACGGGTCCTTCTCCGACGGCTTGTTGACGAAAGTGTTGCCGCAGGCGATCGCAACGCCGAACATCCACATCGGGATCATCGCCGGGAAATTGAACGGCGTGATCCCGGCGCAAACGCCGAGGGGCTGGCGCATCGAATAGACGTCGATGCCGGGCCCCGCCTGCTCGGTATAGTCGCCCTTCGTCAGGTGCGGAATGCCGCAGGCGAATTCGATGACGTCAAGGCCGCGAATGATGTCGCCGCGCGCATCGGGCAGGATCTTTCCGTGTTCTGACGAAAGCATCTTCGCCAGATTCTCCATGTCCTTCTCGACCAGCTCCTTGAATTTGAACATCACCCGCGCGCGCTTTTGCGGATTGGTCGCGGACCAGGACGGGAACACCGCCTCGGCGGCATCGACGGCGCGCGCGACTTCGGCTCTGGTCGCGAGGCTGACCCGG
>JBGSNB010000454.1:0-3700 GCA_041739835.1 Parvularculaceae bacterium
CTCATCATCGCGCCGCTGTCCGGCCATTACGCGACCTTGTTGCGCGGCACGGTCGAAGCGATGCTCCCCGGCCACGATGTTTACATCACCGACTGGACCAATGCGCGTAATGTGCCGGTTTCAGCCGGCCGGTTCGATCTCAACGACTTTGTCGATTACCTGGTCGAGTTTCTCGAAGCGATCGGCCCGGGGGCGCATGCGATCGCCGTTTGCCAGCCAGGCCCGGCGCTGCTGGCCGCCGCGGCGCTGATGTCGGAGGATGAAAATCCCTGCCGTCCCGCCTCGATCACCATCATGGGCAGCCCGATCGACGCGCGACGCTCGCCGACGGTGCCGAACCTCCTGGCGCAGGAGCGCAAGTTCGACTGGTTCGAGCGCAACATGATCTACACGACGCCGGCGCCTTATCCAGGCGTGATGCGGCGGGTCTATCCGGGTTTCGTGCAGCTCTATTCGTTCCTGTCGATGAATCACGATAGGCACCTCAACGCCCATTATGATTATTTCAATCACCTCGTCGAAGGCGACGGCGACGGCGCCGACAAACACCGCAGTTTTTATGACGAGTATCTCTCGGTGCTGGATCTGACCGAGGAATTCTACCTGCAGACGATCCGCGAGGTGTTCCAGGAATTCTCGCTCGCCGAAGGAAATTTCCACCATCGCGGCCGACGGGTCCGTCCGGAGGCGATCACCGATATCGCGCTGATGACGGTCGAGGGCGAGAATGACGATATTTCGGGGATCGGCCAGACGCAGGCGGCGCATGATCTGTGCGTCAATATACCTGCGGAAATGAAATTCGATTATATCCAGCCGGGCGTCGGCCATTACGGCGTCTTCAACGGTTCGCGCTGGCGCAACGAGATTCAGCCGCGCCTCGCCAAATTCATTCTTGAGCATGACCGGCGCGCCGGACCGGCCTTCGCCGAGGCGGCGGAATAGGCCGGGCGGGTTTTTCTCGCATTCTTGTCATGCCGCGGCGCCTTCCAGCGCCGCCCGCGCCTTGTTATGGTCAGGTCGGTCGCCGCTTCGCGCCAACGCCGATCAAGGGGATGCTCCGTGTCGAGACTATGGTTGATTGCGACGATCGCCTTCGCGCCGCTTGCGGCCGCCGCCGAGGACGCGCCCGGGCGGGCGACCGGCCTTTATGTCAGGGGCGCCGCCGGCATCGTTTTCGGCGGGACGCTGGACCAGGATCTTTCCTATAATCCCGCGGTTGTTTTCGCGATGACGCCTGCGGCGATGAAATCGACCGATCTCAGCGCCGGCCTCGCGCTCTCCGGCGCGATCGGCTTCCAATACGCGCGAACGCGCACCGAACTTGAATATCGCCACATGGAATCGTCGATCGACGCCGTCGCCTATGCCGGCGGCGCGGCGCCGGCTGTCGTCCCCCGGAATGACGATCTGGTCGCGCAGGCGCTGATGTCGAACGTCTATTTCGATCTCGTGAATTCCAGCAGGTTGACCCCTTATGTCGGTTTGGGCGTCGGCGGCGCGAGGGTCGAAAACGAACTTGGCGAGCGCGACGCCGCCTTCGCTTATCAGGGCCGGGCCGGCATTGATGTCGCGCTCGGAAAAAAGCTCAGCGTCGGCGCCGAATATGCTTATTTCCGCACGCTCGAAATCGACCACGGGCCGAAGGAATTCGAACCGGCGGGACCTGCGGGTCCGCGCGCGGACGGCGACCCCTTTGTCTCGTCGTCGGTGATGGGAACCCTTCGTCTGCTGTTCTGACGTCCGCAGGGAATTTTCCGGGCGGCGGCGTTTCCGTTCGGCGCGGAAAGGTTCTATAGAGCGCGCGCAAAATCAGTCCTTATCATGATAGGAGACCCCTTCCGATGGCCCGCACGAAAATCGCCCTGATCGGTTCCGGCATGATCGGCGGCACGCTCGCCCACATCGCCGCGCAAAAGGAACTGGGCGATATCGTCCTCTTCGACGTCGCCGAAGGCCTGCCGCAGGGGAAGGCCCTCGACCTCGCGCAATCGGCGCCGGTCGACGGCTACGGCTCGAAGCTGAAGGGCGCGAATGACTACAAGGATATCGCCGGCGCCGATGTCTGCATCGTCACCGCGGGTATTGCGAGAAAGCCGGGCATGAGCCGCGACGATCTTCTCGCCATCAATCTCAAGGTGATGAAATCGGTCGGCGACGGCATCCGCGAATATGCGCCGAGTTCCTTCGTCATCTGCATCACCAATCCGCTTGATGCGATGGTCTGGGCGCTGCAGAAATTCTCCGGCCTGCCGACGAAGAAAGTCATCGGCATGGCGGGCATTCTTGATTCGGCGCGCTTTCGCCTGTTTCTGGCCGAGGAATTCAACGTCGCGGTCGAAAGCGTCACTGCTTTCGTCCTCGGCGGGCACGGCGATACGATGGTTCCGCTGGTGCGCTATTCGACGGTCGCCGGCATCCCGCTTCCCGATCTCGTGAAGATGGGCTGGACGACGCAGGCGAAAATCGACCAGATTGTCGACCGCACGCGGAAGGGCGGCGGCGAGATCGTCGGCCTGCTGAAGACCGGTTCGGCCTATTATGCGCCGGCGGCGTCCGCGATCCAGATGGCCGAAAGCTATCTCAAGAACAAGAACATGGTTGTTCCGTGCGCGGCGCATCTGACCGGTCAGTACGGCGTTAAGGACACCTATGTCGGCGTGCCGATCATACTCGGCGAGAACGGCGTCGAGCGCATCGTCGAGGTCTCGTTCGCCGATGATGAGAAGAAGATGTTCGACAATTCGGTCGCGGCCGTCCACGAATTGATGGCGGCCTGCGTGAAGCTCGATCCGAGCCTTGGATAAGGGCCTATAGGCCCGCCGCCCGCCGGTCCGCGTAAAACCCTTGCGTCAGCGGCCGGCGCGCCAGCTTCATGCCGGGCGTCAGGCCGTCGCCCGACCAGAAACCCTGCACGCGAAGGCGCCGCTCGGGAAGCGCGTTCGCATGAACGATGATTTTCTTCGTGACGCAGGTTGCGGCCGTCGCCGGCTTCACCGGCGCTGTTTGCCGCGTCGGCACAGGACCGCGCCACACCGAAACGCCTTTTTCGACGGTCTTCGCTGCGGCGCTCGGGTGAACCAACCGCGCCGCCTCCGCCGGCAACGCAATCATCAGGAAAACGGTCAGGGCGATCACAAAGCGGATCATGGCGCACTCCACATCAACCGCGCGGATGGTGATCCGAAGTCGCGCGATCTTCAACATTTCTTAACGCTCGTCGCCGGAAAGACCGCATGAATTCGCCCAGCGCGCGAAAGACGAGGCGCCATGCGCAACTTTCAGGCGTGCTGCGCCAAAATTTAAGCTCTCTCGGCGATCATCGCCGACGGTCGACGGCAGGAGCGGCGCATGAAGATCGCGATTTTCGGGCTCGGTTATGTCGGCGCCGTCTCCGGCGCCTGTTTCGCCGAACTTGGCCACGAAGTCATCGGCGTCGACGTCTCCGATGCGAAGATCGACATGATCAATCGCGGCGAGGCGCCGATCGTCGAGGAAATGATCGCCGAGCTGACTGCGGGCGCGGTCCAGCTCGGCAAATTGCGCGCAACCCGCGACGCGGCCGCCGCCGTGCGCGCAAGCGAAATTTCGCTGATCTCGGTCGGCACGCCGACCGCCCGTGACGGCACGCCGGACCTTTCCTATGTCGAAGCGGTCATCGCCGAGATCGGTGCGGCGCTAAAGGGCGGTTCCGCGCCGC
>JBGSNB010000457.1:0-6674 GCA_041739835.1 Parvularculaceae bacterium
ATCGTCAGCGCGGAGGGCGTCATGCTAGCGGCCGCCGGCAATGCGCCGATCGGCTCATGCGACCCGACGGCGCACGCGGAGATCCGCGCCATTCGTGCGGCGGCGCATAAACTCGCCAATTACCGGCTGACCGGATCGACGCTATATGTGTCGCTCGAGCCCTGCGCCATGTGCGCCGGCGCGATTTCGCATGCGCGTATCGCTCGCCTTGTTTTCGCCGCCGAGGATGCAAAAGGCGGGGCGGTGATCCATGGACCGCGCTATTTCGATCAGCCGACCTGTCATTGGCGTCCGCAAATTGAACGCGGCGAATTCGCGGACGAAGCGGCGCTGATGCTGAAGGAATTTTTCCGGGCGAGGCGCTGAGTGAGCGAAGGCGCCCGACAGTCGACGGACAGCGCGGTCGCGCGGATTTTCAGGAACGCCGGCGCACTGGTGAGCGGAAAAGGCGCGGCGGGCGTCTTGAGCATCGCGTATCTTGCCATGGCCGCCAGAAGCCTTGGCCCATCGGACATGGGCGTTCTGGTGCTGGCTCACGCTTACGCCATGACGGTCGCCGGCATCGCGCGTTTTCAGTCCTGGCAGGCCGTCATTCGCTTCGGCGCGCCGATGATCTCAGAAGAAAAGCCCGACGCGTTCCGACGATTGCTTCGCTACACGGTGCGCATTGACGCATTGAGCGCCATTCTCGGCGTCGCGCTCGCGATCCTCGCGGCGCCTTTCGCCGCCCGCTGGTTCGGCTGGAGCGGTGACGTTTTGAAGCTCGTCTACCTCTATGCGGCGGCTGTGCCGTTCCTGATGGGCGCGACGCCGACAGGCGTCTTGCGACTATTCGGCAAATTCAGGATGCTCGGCCTGCAGATGACCATCATGCCGGCGGTTCGGTTCCTCGGATCGCTTGCAGCGATGCTGGCCGGCGGCGGCGTCGAGGCGTTCCTCGGCGTCTGGATCGTCAGCGCCTTCGCCAATGGCGTCAGTCTCTGGGCGCTTGGCTGGCGCGAGTTGAAGAGTCGACGCCTCGCGCCGAAGATCGTCGGAAAGAGCGACGCGGCGATTGATCCCTCCTGGCTGCCCTTCATGCTCAAGACAAATGGCGTCTCGACGCTCGATCTCGTCAATGAATCCGTGCCCGTCTTGCTGGTTGGCGGCATCTCCGGAAGCGCCCCCGCCGGATTTTTCCAGTTGGCGCAGAATGTGACGAACATTCTGGCGCACCCGACCAATATGCTGAACCATGCGACGTTTCCCGAACTCGCGCGCATCGAGGCGGAGCAGGGGCGCAAGAAGATGGTCGGCGTCGCCATCAAATCCGCCGCTATGGCGACGGCGGTCGCGCTGCCGCTCATCGCCCTTTTCGTCTTGCTGCGCGAGGAGATCGCCGTGCTGGTCGGCGGCGAAGAGTTTCGCGCCGCCGGCGTCATTGTTGCAGGGATGGCGCTTTATCAGATGATCCGGATCGTGACCGTCGTATTTGAGTCGGCGGCGGTCGCCCGCGGCAAGGCGGGCGCCGCATTCATTGCGCAGCTTCTGGGCGCGATCGGAGTTATCGGCGCCATGAGTTTCCTCCTGCCCCTGATGGGCGTCCTCGCTGCAGCGGTTGCGCTCGGCGTCGGCCGTCTGTTGATGCTGGCGGTCCTCGCCATCGCAGTGATGCGCTCCTAATCACTCCAGCGCGAGGATGCTGCGGACGAGCGCGAGATCTTCGGGCTTGTCGACATCGATCGCGGCTTCCGCCATCGCAAGCGGCACGAGACGCGCGTCGACCCCGGTCTTGCGGCGGATCGTCTTTTCAAGGCCGGCTTTCGTCATTTGCCCGCAGGCATAGGCAAGGGCGGTTAAAATGCCGATCTCGCGCGCCATCGCCGCCGGATTCTTGCGTTTGGCTTCGAGCCTGCGCCAGAAATCCGCAAGTCCCCTGGCTTTTGCACCGGCAAACCAGAACAGATTGGCGCCGGAAAAGCTGAGGTCCTTCAAACGAACAAAAGTGCGCCGCGACTTCGGAAACCGCGCTTCGTAAACCGTGCGATCGACGCACGCGGCCGCAGCGGCGCAGTTTCCGGCTTGGTCAAGAAACGACCTGATCATCTCGCCGGTCAGCAGCGCGTGATCGCATGTTGTCACCAGCAGCGCTTCGTCGCCGGTGAGCGCCTCAATCGCGGAGAGCACCGTGTTCGCAGGCGAATTCGCGGCGTCAACGAATTCCCATCTGTCGAGACCCTTCAACGCTTCGCCGATCGCCGCGCGCACATCCTCGGGCGCGGCGATCTTGATCCGGGCGACGCGTCCAGAACCTTTCAGCGCTTCGGCGACGCGGCGGATCAAAGGTCTGCCGCCGGCGACCAGCAGCGCCTTGTGAGCGACGTTGTCGACCGACGCCAGCGGGTCGGCCTCGCCGCGCCGGCGTCCGGAAAGTACAAGAACGTCAACCGAACGGGCGACGCTGGAGACTTGAGGCTCGGCGTTGTTCATGACGGACCCGGCAACAATGTGCGACGGTCGGCGGTTTTCACCTCGGCGCTTGCCGGGTCAAGCTCCCTGACCTCGACTTCAATACGCCAGCCCATGCGGGCGTCACGTTCGATTGTGAATAGATTGTACCGGGCTGGCCGGTACTTGCCGTGGGCGTCGCCATGCGAGGCGGACGCGCCGCCAATCACGGGTCGCAGTCCGTCCGGCGTTTCAACTGAAGCCCAAACTGAATGATGCGTGTGGCCGTGAAGGACGAGTTCGACGCCCGCGTCGGCGAGCGCCGATCGCAAAGTTCCCCGGTCGACGAGCGCCTTGCGACCGGGCGTTGCGCCTTCCGTCACGGGGTGATGGAGCACCAGAACGCGGCACTGGCCGGCCGATTTCAGGCGCGCAAGCTCAAGACCGATGCGGCGAATTTGCTCAGGGCCCAACCTTCCGGTCGCAAGACCCGGCGCGGTCGGAGGGGCCGAATTCGCGAATATCAGGCTGACCTCGCCGACCGACCGGACAAAGGGAAAATCTTCGGCATCTGTCGGCGCGCGCATGGCTTCCCCATGGCCGCGCGCGCCGACCATGAAACCCGAAAACATGCCGGCGCCGACCCGCCAGGGCATCCTCACATACGCATCGTGATTTCCCGGAACGAGGGCCACGGCCCCAGCGTCAAAAGTTTCATTAAGCCATTGAGCGGCATATGAAAATTCGGAGGTCAGCGAAATATTTACGAGATCGCCCGAAATCGCCGTGAAATCAGGCCGGGCGTGCGCGGCATCGGCGACTATAGCGTCGAGGGCGCTCTTTTGATGTCGAAACTGTCGATTTCGCCGCCAGGACAGGTAGCCGAGCGCTCGCTTGTTCAGCAATTCCGCCAGCTTAGGCCGGGCGACGATCGGCAAATGGAGGTCGGTGAGATGGACGAGCCGCATGGCCGCCCCATCTCACAAAAGAGGAGGGCCGTGCAAGAAATCGTGACCTGGAGACAGGTTACTAGTGCGTATTATGACTTTATTATGTAGGTTCGGTTTCGGATTTGTGACTGGGCGCGGGCGGCGATCTCCTTCCTTGTGGGGTGAGCGTGAGGCCGCTCAGTTTTTTGCGGATGAGAAAAATGTCGGCGGTTGGACTGATCATCAACGAACGCAGCAGCCGTGTGCGGTCGATTCTCGACGATCTCTTGCATGTCGCCAGGCAGTTCCCGACAGTTCGCGCCAGCGTTCTGAACGGGATCGACGGCCTTGATCGCGCGCTTTCCGAAATGAACCGCGCGAATGTCGACACCATCATGGTGGCCGGCGGCGACGGAACCATCCAGGCGGCCTTCACCGACGCCATCAATATGCGTCGTTTCAAGCATGACCCGCGCTATGTCGCCATACCCTGCGGTATGACCAATGTGATCGCCGCCGACTGCGGTCTTCGGGGATCGCCGATTGATGCGCTCGATCAATTCTTGTGGCGGCGCAACCGCGGCGACGTCAAGCGCGTGACGCGCGCGCTGATGGGGGTCAGGATCGGCGAGCGGCGCGCGCCCGTCTATGGATTTTTTCTCGGCGCGGGCGCGTTCACGACCGCGGTCAAATATTCGCGTTCGGAGATTCAGGCGAAGGGCGCAAAGCGCTCGCTCGCGATGGGATTGACGATCGGCGGGGCGATCGTCAATGCGGCTTTCGGCGAAAAGCCAAGCGAGGCGCCCCTGGTTGCTGATCTGCGTTCGCCCATGTCGCCCTTCGACGGTCCGACGCCGATGACGCTGGCCTTGATGACGACGCTTCGCCGTCTCGTACTCGGCGTCAATCCATTCTGGGGCGACGGGTCCGGCGCGCTCGCCGTCACCACGATCGGATTTCCGGCGAGCAGGATGATGGCGGCGGCGCCGTCGGTGCTGCGCGGCAGGCCGAAGCCCTGGTTTGCCGATGCCGGCTACAGAAGCTGGCGGACGAATGCGCTCGACGCAGAATTTGAGGGAACGGTCGTTTTTGACGGCGAGTTCTTCACAGTCGGCCAAGGCGAGCGCGTTGTCATCGAAACCACGCATGACGCCGAATTCCTGAATTGAACGGACCTGCGGCGATCAAGGCTGACGCCTATCTCGACCGCGTCCTGACGGCGCCGGCGCCGGCGCCCGCGGCGACGCTGGCGGGCGTATTGGCGGATCGGTTTCCGGGCGCCGCCATTTTCCTTTACGGATCTGGAATCAGCGTCAGCGCCGCTGAGGATCCGACCCAAATTCTCTTCGATTTCTATGTGATTGCGCCGGATTATCGCGACGCGATCAAAGATGCGGCCGAGAGACTGGCGGCGCGCATGCTGCCGCCGAATGTCTATTATCTCGAGGCGGAGACCGAATTCGGCAGGCTGCGCTGCAAATATGCGCTGCTGTCCGTCAAGGCGTTTGAAAAACTGGTCAGCGCGCGGACTTTCCATTCCTATTTTTGGGCGCGGTTCGCGCAGCCGAGTCGCCTGGTCGTCTGTCCGCGCGAGATGCGTGCGCGCATGATCGCGGCGGTACGGACGTCGATTGAGACTTTCTTGCAGGCCGCTCAGGGACTGGCGGAGAGCCCAGACGACTGGCGCGAGGTCTGGCTCGCCGGCCTCAACGCGTCTTATCGCGCCGAGCTTCGCGCAGAAGCCTCCGACAGAGCCGAAAAGCTGATCGATCATTATGGCGGCTGGCCAAAGGACGTCGCCGGTTTTGCGCTATCGTCGCCGGCAGGCGGTTCATCCGCAGCGATCGGCGCATGGCGCGCGCGCGCTATATTCGGCGGGGCGCTTTCAATCGCGCGCCTCTTGAAGGCGACGGCGACCTTTCGCGGCGGCCTCGACTACATCGCCTGGAAAGTGAAGCGGCACGCGGACGTCGATGTCGGCGTGAAGCCGTGGGAAAGGCGGCTCCCGCTCCTTGCCGCGCCGATTGTCGCGCTTCGCTATTATCGCTTGCGCCGCGCATCGCGGAAATCTCGCGGCGATTGAACGTGCGCACGCTCCCGCGTCGCGGCGATCCTCCGCGCGACGGTTAAGGTTACTCCCCGCCCGTAATCTGGCGCGAATATTGAATCAGTTGGATTTGTATTCGGGGATGCTGGGGGAGAATTTACATGATGCGTTGGGTGAAACTGGCGGCGATGGTCGGCGCCTGCAATTTCTGCACGAGCGCGCAAGCGAAGGATCTGATCATCACAGATCCTGCGGAATTTCGCGCCGCTCTTGCTTCCGTATCGCCTGGCGACCGGCTGTTGCTGGCGTCAGGCGCCTATGGATCGCTCGATCTTCGCAATGTCGTCTTTGCGCCGGCGATCTCGGTCGAGCCGCTCGACTGGGAGGCACCGCCTGTCTTCACGTCGATCAGCCTGTCAGAGGTGAATGGGCTTTCTGTCAACGGCATCGTCGTCGCTTACGGCGCCACGCAGTCGCCGCTTTCAACCTATGCCGTCAACATTCAGGGCGGCGGCGACATTTCGCTCAAAAGGATGGAGATCTCTTCGGCGGCGGATGGCGTCTCCGGCAACGACGCGTTCGGCATCAACATCCGCAACGGCGCACGCATATCGGTCAGCGATAACAATATACATGACGTCTATCGGGGTGTCGCGGTCCTCGATTCCGACAATGTCGTGGTCAGCCGCAATGTCATTCGCGTCGTCGGCTCGGATGGCGTCGTCGCCCGCGGCGCTGTCGGCCTTTCGATCCTTGATAATTATTTCGCAGACTTCGCGATCGTCGATCTCGAACTGCAGCACCCGGACGCCATCCAGCTTTGGTCCAGATACGCTTTGCGCGCAAATCAGGATATCGTCATTCGCGGCAATCTGATCCGGCGGGGCGTAGGGGATCGCAGTCAGGGCGTCTTCGTCAACACGCCGGAATTCGCCACGAAGAACCTGTTGATCGAACACAATGTCATCGAACAATCGATGGCGCAGGGGATCGCGGTCGCGAACGGCGACGGCGTCGTCATCAGGAACAATACTGTCATCCCGCACGATCATCAGGCCGACAAGCCCGGGATCGAAATCCGCACGCCCGCCGCCAACACTCTTGTCGCCGACAATATCGCGATGGCCTACCGACTGGCGGACGGGGCCTTGGCCGACGGAAACGTCACAACCGACTATTTTAATCCGTGGATATCGTCTTTCGTCGGCAGGCTGATTGAGGCGCCGGCGTCGCCCTCGCGCTCCTCGGATTTTGCGCCGCTTGGCGGCGTC
>JBGSNB010000531.1:0-1794 GCA_041739835.1 Parvularculaceae bacterium
GCAACGCGGAGCGCCCTTCGCCGATCTATTCGCGGCGCACATCGCAGCGTCGGAAGCGATCGCCCGCACCGACGCGTTGTGGTCGGAGGATGACGGCGAGGTCGGCGCGCGCCTCCTCGCCGACCTCAGATCCTGCGCAAACGCCATCACGCCAATTCGCGGTCGCCGTTACGCCGAGGTGTTCGACGCCTTGATCGCCGGCGCAGCTGTACGTCGCCGCAGCGCCGCACATCCGCGCCTCGCCATTCTCGGCCCGCTTGAAGCGCGTCTGCAAAGCGCCGACCACATTATCCTCGGCGGGCTCAACGAAGGCGTGTGGCCGGCGGACGCGGCGGGCGATCCCTTCCTGTCGCGCGCCATGCGCAGGAAATTGGGTCTGGTCTCGCCGGAACGGCGGATCGGCCTTTCCGCGCATGATTTCGCCGAAATGGCGGCGCAGCCCGAAGCGACGCTGACCCGGTCATTGCGGGCGGCGGGGAGGCCGGCAAAGCCTTCGCGCTGGATCGTCCGCCTAAAGAATATCCTCAAGGGCGGGGAAGCGCTCGGCGCCGTCGACCGGTCGGCCTATTGGCGCGCCCTTATCGAGCTGCAGGACCGGCCGGAGACGGTCAATCCGGCCGGACGGCCGCGTCCGCACGCCGGCCCCGGAAGACGGCCGCCATCGGTATCGGTGACGCGCATCGAGAAATGGCTGCGCGATCCTTACAGCATTTACGCGATGTATCTCTTGCGCCTGCGCAAGCTCGAAGAGCCGGGCGCGGACTTCGGCCCGCGCGAGATGGGCAGTCTGCTGCACAAGGTGTTCGAACGCGCGTCGCGCACGCCCGATGCGCCGACGCCAGCGTCGCTGTTGACGCTCTACCACGAAATCGCGCCCGGCCTCGGGCTCCCGGACGCCGAGCGGCGATTCTGGTCCGCCGCGATCGCCCGGTCTTTCGACTGGTTCGCCGCGTTTGACCGAGAGCGCCGCGCGGAGGGCCGCATCGGCGCAATCGAAGCGAAAGGCGAATGGCGCCTGCCGGGTCTGGAGCCGCCCTTCACGCTGACCGCGATCGCCGATCGCATCGATATTCTGGCTGATGGGCGTGCCGCGCTGTTCGATTACAAGAGCGGCAAACTACGGACCGAAAACCAGATCAAGACGTTTTCGCCGCAACTCGCGCTCACCGGCGTCATTGTCGAAGCGGGCGGCTTTGCGGACATAGGCTCCCTCGAAGTCGCGCGCTATGACTATCTGAAGATCGCCAATCGCAGCGAAGACGAAAGCAATAATTCGTGGGGCCTCGCCGACGACGAGGCGAGGGCTTCCATTCGCGACGCGGAAAAGCGATTGCGCGCGCTGATCGCCGCCTATGACCAGCCGACCGCAATCTATCAGTCGCAGCCGCGTCCGGAATTCATCGACGATTACGGCGATTACGATCAGTTGGCGCGCCGTCGGGAATGGGGCGCCGCGGAAGACGGCGATGGGGGCGGCGAATGACGGCGGCGGCCCATATTGACGAGACGACTAAAGCGCAACGTCTCGCAGCAAGTCCAGCCTTGTCGGCGTTCGTGTCCGCCAATGCCGGCGCCGGCAAGACGCGCGTCCTCACCAACCGCGTCGCGCGCCTGCTGCTGAATGGCGCCGATCCATCAACCATCCTCTGCATCACCTTCACCAAGGCTGCGGCGGCGGAGATGGCGGACCGCCTGTTCAAATTGCTCGGCGACTGGGCATTGGCGAAGGACGCGGCGCTGCAAGACGCGCTCGCCGAACTCGACGGCGACCGCCGACAGCGCGACGCTGATGAA
>JBGSNB010000583.1:0-1836 GCA_041739835.1 Parvularculaceae bacterium
GCCGTCGGCCTCACCGCCGTCGTCGCGGCGCCGGCAAGCGCGAGCAGCGCGGCGATGAACAGGATGCGTCCTGCGCCGGCTTTCATGACGCTCTGCCCTTGCGCGTCCTGAAGGCGAAGAGCGCCGCGGCGTCGATGAGGAAGACCAAAGCGAGGGCGGCGGCGAACAACAACAGGCCGGCGCCGTCATGCAGAAATCCCTGCCCCGCGTCATAGCCGAGATAATAGGTGATGAGGACCAGCGCCATCACGCGCAGGATATTGGCGGCGATGGCGATTGGAATAAGTGAAGCGACAACGATCAGACTGATGCGCCAGTCCCCGTGTTTCACCGCATAGAGATAGACGGCGCCGACGGCGGTAAGCGCGATCATCGAATTGAGACCGGAACAGGCGTCGGCGACGAGAAGCTGATAGGGACCGGCGGAAATCACCGCGCCCGCCTGCGCGACCGGCAGCCCGGCGGCATAAAGCCCGTCGCTGACGATTTCCGACACGAAGATCTTGAGCGGCGCGGTCAATGCATCGAGCGCCCAGCCCGGCCAGATGATGAGATAGAGCGTCAAAAACAGCGGAAACCACAGCTTGCGGACGCCGCGCCAGCCGGTCAACGACAGCACGATCCCGAAGGCGACGAAACTCAGCGACGCCGAAAGCAGGAGATCGGCCTCGCTCGCGGCGCCGGCGATGACGAGCAACAGTCCGAAGATCAGCGCGGCGACGCCGGCGATGAGCTCGCGGGGGCTGACGGCAAGACCAAGGCGCTCCGACATCAGGCGCGACGCCGTTGCGCCGACCGCAATCGCCATGACGATCAGCGCGTGCGCATTTTCATCGCGCCGCCACGGTCCGCGGGCGAAGTCGGCGAACACCGGCAAATAGAGAATGAGCGCGCCGACCGCGAGCGCCAGCAGCGGCCAATGACCGGCAAGCGCCAGACGATCGCCGGGCGGATGGTCTGCGATCGACCGCATCAAGGTCTCCCTAGCCGGCGAGAACGGCGGCGAAGACATCCGCGCCGACCTGCCGGATCGCGCTGTCGAGCGCCTTGATCTCGGGGCCGCGATCTTGATGACGGCGCGTCACGACGAACACGGCGCCGGCGGCCGACCACACGAATTGCGCGTCGGCGATCTCGCCGAACGGCGTTGCCATGACGATGACGACGTCATAGGCGCAGCGAAGATAGTCGAGCGTCAGCCGCAGAGTCTCGCCGATCAGCAATTCCGCCCCGCCGGCCGCCGGCTCGCCGGCGGTGAGGATGCTCAGATTGGCGATGATCGTCGGACGGATCGCCTTGCGGATGTCACAGGCGCCGTCGAGCGCTTCCTTCAGTCCCGGCTCGCTCGAAACGCCGAAGCGCGACGCGAGGCGCCGTCCGCGAAGATCGGCGTCGACGATGATCACGCGCTTGCCGATCTGCGCGAGGGACGCGGCGAGGTTGATCGTCACATGATCGGCTTCGCCGCTGGTGCGGTTCGCCGTCACCGCGAACAGATTGAGTTTTTCGCTGTCCTTTGACGTCAGGAGGCGCGTGCGCAAGGCGCGGAATTGCTCCGCTTCCTTCGAGGCCGGGCGGCGGATGATAACGGCTTCCGGCGGCAGCCTGCCCTCGCCCTCATGCTCGCGCAGATATCCGTTCTGGACGCCGATGGCGGTTTCGAGATCGTCGCGCGTCAGCAGCCCGAGCTTCGCGGCGGTCCTGGCAAACGGCGCGTTGGTCTGGCGCTGGATCGCGGTGATGCGGTCGAGCGCCTCCTGATTGAGCTTGCCGAGGCGCAGCAACGTCGCGCTGAGGCGCCGTTCGCGCTCGGCGCTGGTCTGCGGCAACGACGTC
>JBGSNB010000599.1:0-2286 GCA_041739835.1 Parvularculaceae bacterium
CGATCGGATCGGGCGGCGATTTCGCCAGAGCCGCCGCGCGGGCCCTCCTCGACGAGACCGCGCTTGACGCGGCCGCGATCGTCAGGAAGGCGATGGCGATCGCCGCGTCGGTCTGCGTCTACACCAACGACCAGCTGACACTGGAGACGATCGGCGGCTGATTAAGACGTATACGGAGGCAATCGGTAACCTTAATTCCCGTTATCCATCGCATCGGATTAACGGAAAAGTTTTCATCTTTTTAAACGACCCATAAACATCGCTCGTCAATAAATCATCGTGCATTCTTGCGCGGCCGTAATGCATGCGGCGTTGCGCGACCAGCGACGGGGACGATGATGAAGCGACAAAGCCTCAAAGCGAAATTGAAATTCGGCGCGGCGTTTGTCCACGACATTTACGGCGGCGCGGCGATCGTGATGGCGGTGATGACGCCGATCATCATCGGCGGCCTCGCCTTCGGCGCCGAGCTCGGCGGCTGGGAATTGACGCGCCGCCAGGTGCAGAACGCAGCGGATGTCGGCGTATTCGCCGCCGGCACGCAGGTGCGGTCGGGCAAGGAGCTTGACGAAATCAAGGACGCGGTCGTCCAGGTCGTCGAGGAAAGCGGCTACAAGGGCGGCGCCGACAATGTGGCCGTCGAGTACCCGCCGGCGACGGCGCCGAACGCCGCGGACGGCACCGACCCGAACGGCGACAGCCGCTTCGTCTATGTCACGCTGACGCAATCGTCCGATCGTCTGTTTACGAAGTACTTCTCCAACGGCTCGAACAGCGTCACCTTCTCGTCGGCGGCGCTCGCCCGCATCGAGAACGGCCGTCCGGCCTGCGTCCTTGCGCTACACGCCAGCGCCTCCGGCGCGGTGACGGCGACGGGCTCGACCGACGTGACATTGACCGGATGCGACGTCGCCTCGAATTCGATTTCATCGAGCGCCGTCACGGTCAGCGGCAGCGCCGACATCACGACCAATTGCGTTTCCGCCGTCGGCGGCGTCAGCGCGACGAGCGGCCTCGACATGACCGAGTGCTCGGAGGCGATCGAAAATGCGCCTTTGACCGCCGACCCCTATCGCAATGTCGCCGAACCGACGGTTCCGACGACCTGCGCGAACGGCGCCGAACTGAACAAGTTCCTGACCAACAACAACCAGACGCGAAATCCTAAATCGACCTTCGGCAACGCGAACAGCACGGGCGACGCCTATTGCGGCGGCGGCAACATTCACGGCACGACCAATCTCGACAGCGGCGTTTATGTGCTGAATGGCGGCAACTGGAAGGTGAATTCCACCGCAACGCTGAGCGGGACCGGCGTCACCCTTTATCTGACCGGCGGCGCGACGCTCGACATCAATGGCGGCGCGGAGATCGATCTGTCGGCGCCGCTGACCGGGACCTATAAGGGCATCGTCATCTTCTTCGCCCGCGACAATACCGGGTCGAGCAAGATCAATGGCGGCTCGGATTTCGATCTTGCCGGCGCCGTTTACGGCGCAAAACACAATATCGAATTTTCCGGCAGCACGACCGGGTCGGGGCCCGGCAAATGCTCGCAGGTCATCGGCTACACCGTGACCTTCACCGGCAATTCCGGCTTCAACACCGACTGCTCGAATTCCGGCACGACGGAAATCCGTACGGCGCAATCGATCAAAATCGTAGGGTGAGAACGATGCTGAATCTAATATTGAATGCCAGCGCCAGTTTTCGCCGCGACCGCCGCGGCTCTTCCGCCGTCGAATTCGCCGTCGGCGCGCCGGTGCTGCTGATCGGCCTCATCATCGTCACCGATGTCGGCCTCGCCGTCAGCGACCGCATGAATCTCGACCAGTCGGTTCGCTCCGGCGCCGAATTCGCCATGAACAATGTCGAGGACGAAGACACGCTCGAAGAAATGGTGAAGTCGGCCGCCACCGGCGCCTATGGCACGGCTCGCGGCGACGTCGATTCGACGAGAATTCCGACGGTCGATGTGACGCGGTCGTGCGAATGCCCGGACGCGCCCGGAACCGCCGTCACCTGCACGGACCTTTGCACCGGCGACGTGCCGCCGTCGATCTATTATGATTTCCTCGCCAGCAAGTCCTATCAGGGCATTTTCATCCCCGACTTCACGATGGAAACCGCAATGACCGTGCAGGTGCGCTAGTGGCCTGCACCGGTTAATTTGACTCATGTTCGGCGGCTTCGAACGCTGATTCCTACCCTGTCGTGGTAATAACCGACAAGGGTGGATCGATATGGCGGCCAAGAAATTCATCGTCGAACTCGACGCGAGCGAGC
>JBGSNB010000600.1:0-2628 GCA_041739835.1 Parvularculaceae bacterium
GCTCGCTCGCGTCGAGTTCGACGATGAATTTCTTGGCCGCCATATCGATCCACCCTTGTCGGTTATTACCACGACAGGGTAGGAATCAGCGTTCGAAGCCGCCGAACATGAGTCAAATTAACCGGTGCAGGCCACTAGCATGGCGCCGGATTCGCCGCCAAGCGGCGCCGCCGCCGCGCCGGAAAGCGCCCAGTCAAGCGATCTTCCTGGCGCGGTCCTTTTATTTTATCATTTCGGCGAAATCATTGTATTGACGGCCAAAACTCCCCACATAGCAAGATGCAGGATTACTGCTGTATTTAAAGGATATTTTCCATGAAAAGTGAAAATCAGAATTCAACCAACGGCTCGATTTCCAAAGGCGCGCTGGGCGACAAGCCGGCGTCGGAAACCGCGGCGAAGCCCGCCGAACATGACCTGACCGCGAAGGCCGGCCCGGAAATCGCCGTGAAGGCCGCTGACCCGGTCGTCGCCAAGAAATCGTAATCCGTCACAACGGGCGGAGGGGCGGCGGGAGAGATCGTCGCCCGCCGCTTTTCGCCTGCGGACGATTCAGGGACGACTTTAGTTGAAAACGCCTGTCGTCTTTTCGCGAATAACATTCGACTCGCCATTCCGCTTGCGCGGGATATTCGGCGCGCAACCCGCCGGAACCTACAGCGTCGAGACGCATGACGACTATGCGTGGAAATTTCCATTCAGCTGGACAAGGCGGACTCGGTCTAAAATCCGCATTTGCGCGACGCCGGGCCTTGGCGGCGCCTTGCAACAGATCGACATCTGTCCGCGCGAGCTCTTCTGGGCGATCTCGAATGATCGGTCGATGCGATCAGCGCCGAACTGACCTGCGGTGCTAGCCGGCCGCCTTCGCGAGCAAGGGCTGCGCGGCCGCCGCGGGCGCTGACGCCATGCCGCCCATGCGTTTTTCGAGGCGGACAGAAAACCAGTTGATGAGGCGGCGCCAAAGTTCGTCTTTCAGGACTTCGCCTTCGTAGTCCCAGTCGAGGTTCGGATTGTCGTTGATCTCGATCACGAAGACGCCACGCTCGTTTTCCTTGAGGTCGATGCCGTAGAGCCCGTCGCCGATCAGGCGCGCGCATTTGACCGCGGCGTCGATGACGCTCTTGGGCGCCTGTTCGACCGCCATGGTGGTGACCCCGCCAAAGCTGATGCCGCCGTCTTTCTGGGCCTTGGCGACCTGCCAATGGCCGCGCGCCATCTTGTACTGGCAGGCGAACAGCGGCTCGCCGCCGAGGACGCCGACGCGCCAGTCGAACTGCGTCGGCATATATTCCTGCGCGAGGATCAGCGCCGTGTCTTCGTAGAGTTTCTTGGCGGTCGCCTGGAATTCCTCAAGAGTCGATACTTTGTGCACGGAGCGCGAGAACGAGCCGTCCGGCGCCTTCAGCACCACCGGCGATCCGAGGCGCGCCATCACGTCGGCGTAATTCGCTTTCTCGTCGAGGATCTCGGTGCGCGGCGCCGGAATGCGCGCATTGTCGAGCAGCTCTTTCAAATAGACCTTGTTGGTGCAGCGGATCATCGATTCCGTGTCGTCGATGACCGGCATCCCTTCCTGCTCGGCGCGGCGCGCGAAGCGATAGGTGAAATTGTCGATCGCGGTCGTGGCGCGGATGAACAGCGCGTCGAATTCGGCAAGGCTCGAAAGTTCGTTCGGATAAATCGGCTCGACCTCGACGCCCATCTTGTCGGCGACGGCGGCGAGCCGCTTGATCGAGGCCGGCGAGGAAGGCGGCTCTTCTTCCTTCGGATCGATCAGCACCGCGAGCGACCATTTGGCGGCGGTTTTCGTCTTCGGCGCGGTCCAGCGCCGGCTCGTATGCTGGTCGAGCGCGGCGAGGAAGAACCGCCGCTCCTCGCCTTTCAGCTTGTGCGGCGAGACGATGCGCAGGGATTGCAGCTTCGGTTTGACGCCGCCGGAAATTTCGACCTCGATCACCGGCGCGCGGAACCAGTCGAACAGCAATTTGGCGAAGCGGTCATAGCCGCGCGGCAGCGTCGTCGTGAACGCGACCAGCATCTTCTCGAGCGGCGCGGCGCCGCCTTCGATGTCGCGTTGCAGGGCGGCTTCGAGTTCGGGGACGGCGTGCGCGTAGAGCGACTTCCTTCCGAGCTCCACCATCGCCTGCACCGTCGGCGCGACGCGGTGCCGGCGCGCTTCGGCGAGCAGCGAGGCGTAATAACCCTCGCTCTGATAGGAATAGCTGCGCGCGAGATTGATGATGTTCGGGCGCCGGCCGGTGAACAGGTTCGGCGTCGTCAAATAATCCCTGATGCGCATCACCTTGTGCGGCGTTTCATGCTGCGCAAGGTCGGCGGTATATTCGACGAGGATGAGCCAGTCGCTCACGATCTGTCGCTCATGGTCTATCGCTCATGCAGGGGCGCTCCTGTCGCCCGTTGTCCCGCCGAAAGCGCCAGTTCCATTCGGACCGCGTCCTCGCCGTCAGCGTAATAGCCCGGCTTACGCTCAAAAATCGTAAACCCGGCGCGGTGATATAAGCGCATCGCCCCCGTGTTGGAAGGGCGCAGTTCAAGTCGCAGGCGATCGGCGCCCGCGGCGCGCGCCGCTTTCGCCGCCGCGGCGAGAAGCTGGCCGGCGACGCC
>JBGSNB010000601.1:0-17371 GCA_041739835.1 Parvularculaceae bacterium
GCGGCTTCCGTCGACGCCTTCGCCCGCGAAGTGATCAGGCTCGTCGAGAAGCCGGAAGCGGCGCGGCGCATCGGCGATGCGGCGCGCGCGCGCGTCCTCGCAGATTATCGATGGCCGGCCCAGCTTTCGCGCCTTGACGCGACGCTGGACCAGCTGATCGCCCGGTGAAGCAGTCTCATCCGTCGGTTAAAGCGCTCAGAAATTGCACGGCGGGCCGCGGCCTGTCGTCGACTTCAAGCTTGAAGATATCCGGTCGCGCATAGTGCCCGGCGATGTCGCAGGCGGCTTTCGCCGCGCGGACAGTGTCGAGCGATCCCTCCGCATACAGAATTCCCTCGCCCTCAATCGGCCCGGCGATGATTTCGCCTCGCGGATCGATGATCACCGACTGGCCGGTGTGCTCCCAGACGCCGAGCGGACGCCAACGCGCCGGAATATGCTGTTCAAGCCGCAGTCCGGCGACGCAGATGACATAGGCCGCCGCCTGGCTCGCGAAGGCGCGAGACAGGAGATGCTGGCGCGCCCAGCAATATTCTTCTTTGCGCGGAATTTTCTCCCAGCCGGGCCAGAGCGCGGCGTGCACCTGCGTTCCTTGCGCGGCGAGCGCGTAGCCGGGCAGCATCATCTGGTGCTCCCAGCAGTTCAGCGCGCTGATCCGGGCGTATGCGCGCTGGTGCGCCTTGAGGCCGACCGCGTCGCCATCGCCCCAGATGATGCGTTCCGCATGCGTCGGCTTCAGCTTGCGGTGACGTCCGAGGATTTCGCCTTCGCGGCTGATCGTCAACGCGGTGCAATAGGCGGCGCCTTCCGTCAGCGGGTCTTTCTCGGCGACGCCGATGACGACATCGATCCCGCCGGCGCGCGCCGCTTCGCAAAGCGCCGATGTCTCCTCGGCGCCGATGATAATCGCGTTTTCGAGATAGACGGCGCTTGCCTCCCAGGTGAGGTCCTGCACCTGGCCTTCGACCCAGAACGGATAGCCGGGCAGCCAGGTTTCCCCGAAGGCGACGATATCGGCGCCGCCGCGGGCCGCTTCGGCGATCAGCCGGCAGGCTTTGTCGGTCGACGCTCCCTTGTCGAAGAGGACCGGCGCGGCCTGCGCCGCCGCCATTCTGAAGGATTTTCCGGTCATCGGCGCGTGCAATCCCTTCGGCCTGACGCGGCCGATGTTGCAATGCAGTATTGCATTTGGCGGCCGGTTGTTGCGTCCCTGCCGCTTCCTTTCAGAAGCGGAGGCGCCTAAACTGCGCGGCGGGAACATGAGGGTCAACGGGGGTCTTGATGGTTAGAATCTTTCTTCCGCTTGCGGTCATTGCGGTCTTGCTCCTGACGCCGATTTTCGGCGGCGAGCCGACGGAAGTTGGCGGCATCGTCAAACCGAATACCGTGACTGGAATGGATTATGTCGGCGGAACCGTGAAGTGCTGGACCAGCGGAACCTATTCAATCGCCGGCGACTGCGCGCCGGCCGGCGGCACGAAGGGACTTGCTATTTTCGCCGCGGTCTTCGTGTCGGCAGTGGCGGCGGCGTTGGGCTTCATCGGTCTGATCCCGGTTGTCGGCAGGTTAACGAGCGCCGTCACCATGCTGGCCGGCGTCATCGTTGTCGCCGGCATCGGCTTTTACATTCTGACCAATCTCAATTCCGATCAGGGTATCGGCGGCGTTCAGTGGGGCACCTATCTTGCTGGCGGCGGCGGTCTCTTGACCTTGATATCCGGCCTTGCCGGCATGCGCGGCCGATAACAAAAACACGGCCGCGTCACTCCCCGTTTTCGGGAGGAAACGGGAACGCGCCGCCCCGCCGCAAGGCGATTGGGCGGCGCGTTTTTGTATGCGCGGCAGCGCGTGCCCAGATCAAATTTAACGAAAATTAAGCCTGTGCGGCGCCTCAAGTCGTCGCAGCGCCTGCGCGCACCGGCGAATTTGGGTCAACCATACATTGAAATGACTCAATTATGGCATAGACATCATACCGGCCAGCAAGAAGCCGAAAAACACCAAGACCTATAGCCGATACAGCCAACACCGAAAGGAAGGGCCCAGTGGACGTTCGGGCCGACAGGACGACGAGCGCGCAGGTTAGTGCGACGAAGCGCTTCAGACTGCGAAAGTTGCCGCGGCCGGCGCTCGTGCTGGCGGCGGCGGTCGTCGCGGCGGCGGCGATCGGCGTTTACCTCGTCCTGCCGAAATCAGATCCAAAGATCGCGGCCGCGCCACAAGCGCTCGAGCAGAATGTGCAGATGGTGACCGCCGTCAGGGCATCGCGACGGGAATTCGTCCGCGCTGCGCTCGTTTCCGGCGAGGTGCGCCCAGTCGATGATATTCGAGTGTTCGCTTCAACGACCGGCGTCAGGATCGCGGAAGTGCTCGCCGATGTCGGCGATATGGTCGAAGAAGGCCAGCCGATGGCCCGACTCGACGCTTGGGTAGCTGACGCGCAACTTCTGGCGGCGCAAGCGCAATACCAAGAAGCGAAAATTGAGCAGGCGCGCGCCGCCGAAGAGTTTGCGCGCATCAAGCCGATTGCCGACAGCGGCGCACTTTCGCAGGAGGAAGTCGAAACACGCCGCGCGGCGGCGGCGGCGGCGGACGCACGCCTTGCCGCGCAGAAAGCGGCCCTTGAACAGGTGAAAGCGCGGCTGCAGGGCGGGTTTATCAGGGCGCCAGCCGCCGGCCTTGTGATCGAACGCAGCGCAAGGGTCGGTGAACTCGCCGATCAGAAGGCGCTCTTTCGGATCGCCGGCGGGAATCGGCTCGAAGTCGCCGCAGCGGTTTCAGAGAGAGATCTCCTGTCGCTGACCGCGGGCCAGAACGCGACATTCAGAACCGGCGACGGCGAAATTGTTACGGCTGTCTTGCGGCGGCCGCCGGTGGCGATCGATCCAAATACTGGCGCCGGCGAAGCGCTGTTCGATCTGCCAATGGATGTACCCGTCAGAACGGGGATGTATCTGCGCGGCGAGGTCGCGGTCGAAGACAGCGAGCATATTGCGGCTCCGCAAACGGCGATCAGCTACGCCTCAATCGCGCCAAGCGTCTTTGTAATCGCCGATGGCAAGGCGCAATTGCGCCCCGTCGAACTCGGCCCCAAATCGGGCGAATTCGTCGCCATCTTGTCGGGGATCGAAGAAGGAGAGATGATTGCCGCGTCCGGCGGCGCGTTCCTTCTGGACGGAGACGCCGTTCGGATATTCGATCCCGGTGCGAGCGCAAAAAGCGATCCTGTCACCCAGGATGAGCGTCGGTAGGAGGCGGGAATGCGCAATATCTCCGCCTGGGCGATCCGCAATCCGATCCCGCCGATCGTCCTTTTCGTCGCGTTGACGATCGCCGGGCTATCCGCCTATTCGCGGCTGTCGATCAACCAGATTCCGAATGTCGAGTTCGGGGTGGTGTCGGTTTCGATCTCGCAAGCCGGCGCCTCGCCCAGCGAACTCGAGATGCAGGTCACCCAGGAAGTGGAAGCCGCACTGACCGGCGTGACCGGCCTCGACGAAATCACGTCGGTCGTAAGTCAGGGGGTTTCGCAAACGAATATCGAGCTTCAGATCGGCGCGGATGTGAACCGCGCGGTCGATGACGCGCGCGACGCAATTTCAAGGATCAGGTCGAGCTTGCCCGGCGACATCGACGAGCCGCAAATCACCCGATTTGATGCGTCAGGCGAACCGATCGCTTATTTTGCGGTCGAAAATCCGGAAATGTCGGCGCAGGATCTGTCTTATTTCGTCGATCGCACGCTCTCTCGGGAACTCCTCGCCATCAACGGCGTTGCCGCCGTGCAGCGGCTCGGCGGCGTCGATCGTGAGATTCGCATTGCGCTGGATCCGGTGCGCCTTGAATCTTTTGGCGTCACCGCCGACCAGGTCGGCCAGCAGCTTCGCCGCAGCAATGTCGACTTGCCGGGCGGTCGCGCGGAGATCGGCGGCCAGGCGCAGACCATTCGGACGCTTGGCGGCGCGGAATCGGTCGAGGCCCTCGCCAATGAGCTGATCTCGCTTCCCGACGGACGCGCGATCAGGCTGCGCGACCTCGGCGATGTGAGCGACACGGCGAGCGAGCCGACACAATTGCTGCGCTTCGACGGAGAACCCGCCATCGGCGTTCTCGTGCAGCGCGCAAAAGGCACGAGCGAAGTCACGGTCACGCAAGAAGTCATCCGGAAAGTCGAAGAACTCAATGCGACTGGGCCGGTGAAATTCCGCCTCATCTTTACGCCCGTCGACTTCATCAAGGGTCTGCACAAGGGCTCGATCGAGGCGTTGGTCGAGGGCGCGCTGCTGGCGGTTTTCGTCGTCTTCCTGTTCCTTCGGGACTGGCGGGCGACCGTCATTGCCGCCGTGGCGATTCCGCTGGCGACGATCCCGACATTCGCGGCGCTCGCCCCGCTTGGGTTTACGCTGAACATCATGACGTTGATCGCGCTTGCGCTGGTCGCCGGCGTCCTCGTCGATGATGCGATCGTCGAGATCGAAAACATCGCCCGTCATATTGCGATGGGCAAGAGACCGTTTGATGCGGCGCTCGAGGCCGCTGACGAAATCGGTCTCGCCGTCGTTGCAACGACCGCGACGATCATCGCGGTGTTCCTGCCGGTGTCATTCATGGGCGGCGAAACCGGCGTCTGGTTCAAGGAATTCGGCGTGACGGTCGCGATCGCCGTCTTTTTTTCGCTGCTTGTCGCGCGCCTGATCACGCCCATGATGGCGGCCTATTTTCTGAAGGGCGGGGACGCAAACGCGAAGCCGTCGCGATTGACCGCCTATTATGAGCGGGCGCTGCAATTTTCGCTGCGCCATCCGGTCGTTCCGATCGCGGTCGGCGCCATTTCCTTCGTGTCGGCGGTGTTCGCCATGATGCAAATGCCGATGACATTCATCCCGAGGATGGACAACGGCGCGCTCAATCTCAGCGTCGAATTTCCGCCGGGCACCACGCTTGAACAGGCGGATCGGGCGCTGACTGCGATCGCCGAGACGACGCGCGCGTTGCCCGAAGTCGCTTCAGTGTTCACGTCCGCGAGCAGCGCCAATGGCGCGGTTTCCCGCGGCTCGATCAATTACCAGTTGACGCCCCACGATGAGCGCAAACGGTCGGACTATGAGGTGCAACAGGAGATGCGCCCGCTGCTTGCGGCGATCCCCGACGTCCGCCTGTCGTTCCAGAATTTCAATGGCGGCAGCCGCGGCGCCGACATCGACCTCACCTTGACCGGCGATGATCCGTCCAAGGTGACCGACGCCGCCGAGCGGCTGGTCGCCGCCATGCGAAGGAACCTGCCCCAGCTGACGGAGGTGCGCGCCTCGACAAGCCTCAAGCGCCCGGAACTGCGTGTCCGTCCGAAGCCGGAAGAGGCGGCCCGTCTCGGCGTCTCCGCCGCTTCGCTCGCGACCGCACTGCGCATTGCGACGAGCGGGGATATCGACCGCAATCTCGCCAAGTTCGACGTCGAAGATCGCCAGATTCCGATCCGTGTGCAATTGCGCGAAGATGCGCGCACGGATATCGACGCGATCCGCGCGCTGCGTGTGCCGAAGGTCGGCGGCGGAACGGTCCGGCTCGATGCGGTCGCCGACATCGAAACCGGGGTCGGCGTCGCTACCATCGAGCGGCAGGACCGCCAGCGCAGCGTGACGATATTCGCGAACCTCCTCAGCGGGCAGCCGGCGGAAGCGCTCGCCGCCATCGAGGCGCTGCCGGAAGCATCTGGACTACCCGCCGGCGTCGTCCTTAGTCGCAGCGGCGACAGTGAAGCGCTCGCCGACAGCACGCAGGCTTTCGCATCGACGATGTTCTGGGGGCTGATCCTCGTTTACCTGGTGCTGGTCTTGTTGTTCCGCGACTTCTTCCAGCCGCTGACCATCATGACTGGCCTTCCGCTCTGCCTTGCCGGCGCTGCGATCGGTCTTGCCGTCACCGGCCAGCCGATATCGCTGTTCGTGTTTATTGGCATCGTGATGCTCGTTGGGATCGTGACGAAGAACTCGATTCTGCTCGTCGACTTCGCGGTCGAGCAGCGCAATCGCGGCGTGGCTCTCAAGGATGCATTGTTCGACGCCGGCATGACGCGCGCGCGCCCGATCATCATGACGACGCTGGCCATGAGCGCCGGGATGCTGCCGGTTGCGGCGGGTCTCGGCGCCGACGGCGCGCTGCGTCAGGGCATGGGGGTTGCGGTGATCGGCGGGTTGTTGTTCTCGACTTTTCTCAGCCTCCTTTTCGTTCCCGCGGCGGCGGTCTGGGTCGACCGCCTCGAACGGCTGGTGCTGCGCTTGCTGCGGCTTTCACCGCATGGACATGTCAAGCCGGAGCCGCTGCGCACGGCGGCCGAATAAAGCGGCGAGCGTTCAACCAGTCAGGTCGGCGCGATCAAGACCCCGACGCGTTCAATGAACCAGTAGGCCGAGACAATGCCAAGCGCGTAGCCTGCAAGGCGGTGCAACGGAGCAGGCGCCGCAGCCAGTTCCGAAAGGGCCGGGAGCCCTCGCAAGGCGGCGACCGCGAGGAAGGCGCCGGCGATCATCGCGATCTGTCCGGCTTCGACGCCGATATTGAAAAACAGCAGCGCCGCGACTGACTCGGTTTTCGGCAGGCCGATTTCGCCGAGCGCGGCGGCGAACCCCGCGCCGTGAACAAGACCGAAGACGGCGGCGACGAGGATCGGCCGGCGCCAGGCGATGGTCGTGCGGTCGCCGCGCGCGATCTCGACGGCGAGAAAGACAATCGACAGCGCGATCACCGCCTCGGTTGCAGGAGCCGAGACGCGCACGAGATCCAGCGAGACTAGCGCCAGCGTCAGCGAATGCGCGAGCGTGAAGCCCGTCGCCGTGATCAGCGCGCGCCGCGCGGTACCGGCGATGAGGAGCAGGCCGGCGAGAAACAGCAGATGATCTGCTCCGCCGACAATATGGCCGACTCCGATCCGGAAATAGCTCCGGGCGACGCCTTCAAACTCGTCAGGCGCCTCAACTCGCCACTCTGTCACAGAGGGTCCCAGAATGGCGGTCCTTGCCTGTCCGTCAGCATAGGTCGCGCGAACGAGCGTGCTGATCGACGGATTGTAGGCCGGCCAATCGATGACGATCGCGGCATCATCGATCGCGCAGTCATAGAGCGCGCGCTGGCGGCGAGGGTCGGACGCGTCTCGGCGCAATTCGGTGCATGGCCCTCTCAGGGTGACGCGCGGCGCATTCTCGCGGTCGACCGCAGTCGGTGCGGTCGCCCGAAGGTCGATCCCGCCGTCGGCGATTTCAGTCAGCTCAATGAACAGCGGGCGCGAATCATGCGCGGCGGCGGGACCGGCCCGGCAGGCGATGCAAAAAAGGACAATCGCGAAAAGCGCGCGCATCTCAGCGATCTTCGCCCAGACGGTTTTCGACGCGATATCGCGCGACGACGCGATCAATCGCCGCGTCGATCGCCGTCTGTCGCCGCTCTTCGACAAAATCGGCGCGCACGAGTTCAGCAACCTCGATAAGCGGCGCCTGACGCGCCGGCGTCCGCGACGACACAAAAATCAGGTGTGCGCCATATTGCGACAGAAATGGGCCGGACCATGCGCCCGGCGGCGCGTCGCCGAAGGCGGCGGCTGTGACTTCCGGCCCCAGCTGGCTGTCGATGTAATCATCCGTGCGATCGACGTAATTTTTGTGAAAGAGGAACCGGTCGCCGTATCTTGTCGCATCGACAAAGCCTGCGCCGTCGCGGCGCAATCTCGCCAGCATGGCTTCCGCCTCGGCGCGCGCCGCCGTGGACGTCTTTCCTTCGCCTGCGATGAAGACATGCGTCAGCGTCGCAGCGGGCGGCGATCTGTATCGCTCGCTGTTGCCCTCGTAGTATTCGGCGATGTCCGCTTCGGTCGGCTCGGTCGGCGCGGCGCCGGCCTCAGCGAGGAATTCGACTTTCTGCACCATGCGCTGGCGGATCACATAATCATTGGCGTCGAGCCCCAGCGCCGCCGCCTCGCGCGCCAGCGCTTCCTCACGCACATAATCCGCGATCAGCCGCTCCATTGCCGCGTCGTCCAACCCGTCAAGAATCGCCGCCGCCGCATTCGGCTCGAAAGCTTTTGAGCGGTACTGGATGAACTCGAGCAGTGTCGCGCGATCGACGATGATGCTCTCGTTCGCCGGCTCAGGCGGCTTAATCGCATTGCCGATCGCAAAGAGCAGCACGCCCGCCGCCATGAAATGCGCCAGCGGGTCTTTCAGGAATTCTCGCAAGGCTCAGCCTTTCGACGGCGAATACCAGATTGGCGAGGTATAGGCGCGCTCCTGGATCGTTGCCGCATAGCCTTCCGGCGGCGGCTTTTGCAACGCGACGGAATCATAAAGCGAATTTCTCGGCGTCGGGATCTGCAAGACTCGGACGTAATAGAACGCCTTTTGCGCAGGATTGAAGTCGGGATCGGTCCAGACGCTCGAAAGTTCCGCGGCGCCGATCGAATTGCGATAAGACGCCGTCGCTGTGTCAGCGGTGTTGCCGACCGGCTCCAGCATGCCGTCTGCGCCCAACGCTCGGCCCGAGGACCAGGCGACGTCGAAGACCTTCTCCTGCGCCTTGCCGTCGGCCCCAAGCCATCCCTTGACGATCTGTATGCGGTCGAGATTGGCGCCGAGCGGGTCTTTCACCGCGCGCACAAGGAAAGTCGCCGGGCCTGATGCGGCCGAAAGATCGCCGCCCATCGGCACGCCCTTCGCATAGCCGACAGCCGCGAGATCGGTGGCGGCGGCGTCTTCTCCCGTGAAGCCGAAGCCGCCGAAAAAGCGCACGCTCATTTTCGGCCCGGTTGTGCCGTAGACTTCGCGGCGCTTCATCGCCGCGATGATTTCCTCGCGCGTGTTCTCGCGCGCCCAGACCGCGGCGAGCCCGGAGGCCGACATTTCCCAGCCGGACACGAGGCCGCCTAGCCCGGATTGCTTGTTTTCCGGAATGGAATCGATCGCCATCTTGCCGCCGAAATTGTCCTCGTCGGCGGTCGAGAGCCCGCTATGCGAATCGGTTGAACCGATCATGCCGAGCTTGAACGGA
Organism: Parvularculaceae bacterium; assembly: GCA_041739835.1. Taxonomy (GTDB): domain Bacteria; phylum Pseudomonadota; class Alphaproteobacteria; order Caulobacterales; family Parvularculaceae; genus Amphiplicatus. The sequence continues at coordinate 9,034 of JBGSNB010000601.1, forward strand.
TTGACGCCGACGGCGTTCTCGATCTCAAGGCCGGTTTTCAGCGCGCCGCGAATGTAATCGGCCGGCAATGTCGTCGGCGTTTGCTGCGCGTCGGCGCGCCCTTCGATCAGCTGGTTGAAAAACTCGAATGCGGCGAACTCGTCATTCGGTGACAGGGCGGGGTGGGTTTCCGAGGTGCCCTTGATCTGCGTCACTTCCGAGATCGGCTCCCACGCCGCGCGCAGCCGTGCATAGTCGGCGTCGATCGGGCGGCCGTCATTGTCGACGGTCGCGAACATGCGGCCCTTTGAGATGTTCGAATTGTGCGGGATCGAAACATAGGCGCCGCCGGTTTTTTTCTGCGTCTCGTCGAGCCAGCGCCAGAGGTCCGCGGGATCGCCGCTGTCATTCGCCGAATAGGGCAGGAATGACTTCGCGGCGGCGGGCTCAATCGAGCTGACGACTATGCGATGCAAATTGGCGCCCTCCGGCGTCGGCGAGAATTCCCAGCCGACCAGCGTCGTGAACTTGCCGGGCTCATTGTGCTTTTCCGCAGCATCCATGTTGGTCGCCCAGTGACCGCGCGCAAGGTCATCGATTTCAAGATCGCTCAGCAGCGTCGGATCCGACTGGACCCAACGGACAGCGCGTCGTTCGAGATCGGGGGCGGAGATCAGGTCCTGGAACCGCCACCACAGCGCCGTGCCGAGCCCGACCTTCGGCGGGCGGCTCGCGTCGTCCATGTCCGCCGAATTGATGGCGAGGACAAAGAGCCCAAAAGTGTTGCGGATATCCCCCTTCGCATAGGAGTTCGTCAGCTGGCGCCCGAGCCGCGTATTCGTCACGCGCTTGTCCTTCAGCGTGAACAGGCTGTACGGCGTTCCCATCATTTCCGCGTGGTCGCTGACTGCGAGGAAGTCATGCGGCGACTTCAGTTGCATGCGCGCGCGATGATAGGGATGAATGACCGGTTCGCCCTTGGCGAAACGATATGCGGTGTCGGCGTCGGCCGAACGGTTGCCGAGGAAATAGGCGTCGGTCGAGCGGTTCGTATGAAGATGCGTGTCGCCCCACAAGACCTTGTCGGGATAGTCCTGCGCCAGCGCCCCGCCGAATGGCAACGCCAGCGCCGCCGCGCCTGACACCAAGGTCTTTCGGATCATCATCTCGCCTCCGCTGGTGCCGGGATCATGCCGCGAAGCGCCGCCGCGCCGCAAGCGCTCTCGGCGCCTAGCCCTTCGCCGGCGAATACCAGATCGGCGAGGTGTAGGCTCGCTCCTGAATGGCGGTCGGGTAGCCCGTGGGCGGCGGCTTTTGCAGCGCGACTGAATCGTAAAGAGAATTTCGCGGCGTTGGGATCTGCAGCACGCGCGCATAATAGAAGGCGCGGGCGGCGGGATCGAATTCGGGATCGGTCCAGATCGTCGTGAGTTCCGCAGCGCCGATCGTATTCGCATAGCGGGCGGTTGCGACATCGACGCTATTGCCGACCGCGGGAAGCTTGCCGTCGGCGCCGGGCGCACGGTCGCCGGCCCAGGCGATATCGAAGATTTTTTCGCGCGCCTTGCCGTCGGCTCCAAGCCATCCCTTGACGATCTGAATGCGGTCGAGATTGGCGTCCTTCGGGTCTTTCACCGCCTGCACAAGAAAGCGCGGCGCGCCCGGCGCTGCGGTCAGATCGCCGCCCATCGGCACGCCCTTCGCATAGCCGATGGACGCAAGATCGGGCGCGGCGGCGTCTTCCGGCGTGAATTCGAAACCGCCGAACAACCGCACCGCGATGCGCGGGCCGGTTGTTCCGTAGACCTCGCGCCGTTTCATCGCGGCGATGATCTCTTCGCGCGTGTTCTCCTTCGCCCAGACGGCGGCAAGACCCGATGTCGACATGATCCAGCCCGAGCCCCGGCCGGCGGACGTTTCCTTCTGTTCGGGCGTCGAATCGCCGACGAATTTGCCCATGAAATTGTTCTCTTCTGCGGAGGCGAGTGCGGTGTGGCCGTCGGTCGAGCCGATCATGCCGTATTTGAACGGATTGACGCCGACCCTTTGTTCGATCTCGATGCCGGTCTTGAGCGCGCCCCGCACATAGTCGCCCGGCGACGGCGCCGCCTCGATTTTTGCGTCAGCGCGATTCTCGATCAGACGGTCATAGAGTTCGAAATTCGCGAATTCGTCGGTCGGCGAGAGCGCCGGGTGCGTTTCCGATGTTCCCTTGATTTGCGTCACCTCCGCGACCGTCTCCCATGTAGAGCGCAGGCGCGCATAGTCGGCGTCGATCGGGCGGCCCTCGTAGTCGATGCTGGCGTACATGCGCCCCTTGGAGATGTTGGAATTATGCGGGATCGCGACAAAATCGGCGCCGGTTCTTTCCTTCGTCTCGCCGAGCCAGCGCCACAGAGTCTCGGGATTTGGGCTGTCGATCGTCGAATAGGGTATCCAAGATTTTGCGGTCGCCGGATCGGTCGGGCTGAGGACGACGCGGTGAAGATTGGCGCCGCTCGGCACCGCAGAATATTCCCAGCCGACCAACGTCGTGAACTTGCCGGGCGCATTGTGGCGCGCCGCCGCGTCCATGTTCATCGCCCACATCGATTTCGTCACCTCGTCATTGGCGAGGTCGCGCAGCAAGGTCGGATCGGAAGCGAGCCAGCGCTCGGCGCGCGCGCGCTTGTTGGGCACGGACACGAGATCTTCAAAGCGCCAGCGCAGCGCGGTCAGAAAATCGATTTTCGGCGGGCGCTTGTCGTCGGGCAAGTCTACAAGATTGCCGCCCAGCACGATGAGGCCGAAAGCTTCAAGACCCCGTCCTTCGTTGATCATCCTGATCATGCGCTTGCCGACGCGCGTCTTTGTGAGGCGCGGATCCTTCAATTCCAGCAGGCTGTAAGGCGCGCCGAGGAGTTCCGCATGATCGGCGACGGCGAGAAAATCGAGCGGCGTTCCGATCTGCACGCGCGCGCGGTGATAGGGGTGGATGACCGGCTCGCCCTTGGCGAAGCGATAGGCCATGTCGGCGTCGCCTGACCGGTTGCCGAGCGCATAGGCGTCCATGGAAAGACGCGTGTGAAGATGCGTGTCGCCCCAGAGGAGTTTGTCCGGATGTTCCTGCGCGCCGACGGATCCGGTCAGCATGGCGATTGCGACCGCCGCCGCGCCTAGGGTTTTGATGATCATGGGGACGTCTCCCGGTTTTCGGGAGATAGTGCCGCGAGGCGGGCGGGTGCGGCAAGCATTTCCGGCGCCCTGACCTCCGAGGAGTTGCGGATCGCCAAAGCAACGCTCTAAAAGTCCTCCATGAAGATTGGCACCAGAGGGTCGACGATGGCGCTCGCGCAAACCGCTGAGGTCGTGCGCCTGCTGAACCGCGCACATCCCGTTCTGGCGGTCGAGGGCGTGAAATTCACGCCCTCCGGCGACCTCGATCAGGTCTCGAAACTTGACCGGCATGGCGGCAAGGGCGGCGCCTTCGTCGCCGAATTGCGCGCGGCGATGATGGCGGGCGAGCTTGATTGCTGCATGCACTCCCTGAAGGATATGCCGGGCGATGAAGAAACGCCGGGCCTCGTCATCGGCGCGTATCTGAAACGCGAGGCGGCGGAGGATGCGCTCGTCCTGCCGCTCGGCGTCGAGACCTCGGCGGCCGAGCGCGATCGCCTCGCCGGAAAAAAGATCGGGACCAATTCGGTGCGCCGCGCGGCGTATCTGAAGCGGCTTTATCCGCAAGCGGAAGTCATACATTTTCGAGGTGCAGCGGACACGCGCCTGTCGAAGCTCGACAGTCGCGCGCCGCAGAAATTGCCGGACGGCGGAACCGCCGGGCCCGCGGACGCGCTCGTCATGGCGGCTTCGGGGTTGAAGCGCATCGGCCGCGCCGATCGGATTTCGCGCGTCATGCCGACAAGCGAGATGCTCCCTTGCGTCGGACAAGGCATTGTCGCTGTCGAATGCCCGGCGGCGGCGTGGAAGACGCGCGAACTTCTCGCCGCCATCGATGACGCCGAAACGCGCGCGGTGGCCGAGGCCGAACGGGAAATGCTGTGGATCCTGAACGGCCATTGCAATGCGCCGATCGCGGGTCATGCAACGATTTCCGTCGCCCGCATGACGCTGAAGGGCGCGGTCATCAGTCTCGACGGCTCGCAATTGATCGAGGTCATGCGTGAAGGCGTAATCGATCGCCCGCGCGAATTGGGGCGCGCGGTTGGCCTGGAGCTGCTCGAAAAGGGCGCGAAAGCGATCATCGAGGCGACGCGGCGGTTGGGCGCTGTCGGATCTTTTCAATAGGGCGCGCCGTCGCGGCGGACATACCCTTTGCCTGGCTTGTGGAGCATGTCGAGATCCGGATAGTCGGCCTCGTCGCCGCTTTCATTCCGTGTGCCGACCTCAAGTATGATTGCATCGGACCGGCTGCGATTCTGCAAATGATGCCCATTCGGAACGCCTGCCGGAAACGCTGCGCAATCGCCGGCGCGCAAGACGGTTTCGAATCCTTCTTCGACGAGGACGACTTCGCCTTCCATCACGCGTATGAACTCGTCTTCCTGCGAATGCCAGTGACGCTGGCTCGACCAGGCGCCAGGCGAGAGCGTCATCAGGTTGACGCCGAATTGCGTGAGCCCGCCCGCGTCTCCAAGCTTGAGGCGCGCGCGGTTACGACAAGGCGCATCAAACGGCGAGGGATAACCGGATCCTGTTTTGCGCGGCGCACGCGAAAAATTGATCTTCGGCATAGGCAACCTCAGCCTCCATCGCCAACCAAAGTCGGCCGAGAAAGGGCGGCTAGTCAAACGAGTTTAGCTGAAAGCCTTTTCATCCGGACTTCCGGTTCCTGACCAGATCCTCAACGACGCCCGGATCAGCCAATGTCGAAATGTCGCCGAGACTGGCATAATCATTCTCCGCGATCTTGCGCAGTATGCGTCGCATGATCTTGCCGGAGCGCGTTTTCGGCAGGCCCGGCGCGAACTGGATGATGTCGGGTTTCGCGATCGCGCCGATCTCGTTCCTGACATAGGCGGCGAGTTCGGCTTCAAGGTTTTCCGACGGCGACGCGCCCTGCATCAGCGTGACATAGCAATAAATGCCCTGTCCCTTGATGTCGTGCGGATAGCCGACGACGGCGGCTTCTGCGACCTCCGGATGGGCGACGAGGGCGCTTTCGACTTCCGCCGTGCCGATGCGATGACCGGAGACGTTGAGGACGTCATCGACGCGGCCGGTGATCCACCAATAGCCGTCTGCGTCGCGCCGCGCGCCGTCGCCGGTGAAATAAAGGCCGGGATAGGTCGAGAAATAGGTATCGATGAAGCGCTGGTGATCGCCATAAACCGTGCGCATCTGCCCCGGCCATGAGTCGAGCAGCACGAGATTGCCGCTGGCGGCGCCGTCAAGGAATTTTCCCTCCGCATCGACCAGCGCCGGGCGAATGCCAAACAACGGCTTCGTCGCCGAGCCCGGTTTCAGATCGGTCGCGCCCGGAAGAGGCGCGATCAGCGCGGCGCCGGTCTCGGTCTGCCACCATGTGTCGACGATCGGGCAGCGTTCCTTGCCGACGACGCGGTAATACCAGAGCCACGCTTCCGGATTGATCGGTTCGCCGACGGTGCCGAGAAGGCGCAGCGAGGAGAGATCGGCGACATTCACCGGCCGATCGCCCTCGCGCATCAGCGAGCGCAGCGCGGTCGGCGCGGTGTAGAAAACATTGACCTTGTGCTTCTCGCAGACGCGCCAGAAGCGCGACGTGTCGGGATGAGTCGGGACGCCCTCGAACATCAGCGTCGTCGCGCCGTTGGCGAGCGGCCCATAGACGATATAGGTGTGACCGGTCACCCAGCCGACATCGGCCGTGCACCAATAGATTTCACCAGGGCGATAATCGAACACTGCTTCATGCGTGAAGGCGGCGTAGACGAGATAGCCGCCGGTCGTGTGCAGGACCCCCTTCGGCTTGCCGGTCGAGCCCGACGTGTAGAGAATGAAAAGCGGGTCTTCGGCGTTCATGATTTCCGCCGGGCAGTCGGGCGCGACATCCTCGCGCGCTTCATGCCACCAGAGGTCGCGGCCCTTCTGGAAATCAATCGCGCCGCCGGTGCGCCGGACGGTCAGCACAAGCCGGACGCCCTTCGTCTTCGCAAGCGCTGCATCGACATTGCGCTTTAAGGGTATTTTCTTCCCGCCGCGCAGTCCTTCATCGGCGGTGATGACGGCGACCGGCGCGCAATCGTCGATGCGGCTGGCGAGGCTGTCCGGCGAGAAGCCGCCGAAGACGACCGAATGAACGGCGCCGATCCGCGCGCAGGCGAGCATCGCATAAGCGGCCTCGGGGATCATTGGCATATAGATGATGACGCGATCGCCGCGCCGGACGCCGCGCGCCTTCAAGATGTTCGCCATACGGCAAACCTCGCCGTAAAGCGCGCCATAAGTGATGCGGCGATCTTCCCGCGGATCATCGCCCTCGAAGAGGATCGCGGTTTCGCTCGCGCGTTGCGGCAGATGGCGGTCGATGCAATTGACGGCGGCGTTCAACCGCCCGTCTTCATACCAGCGGATGTGAAAATCATCCTTGCGCCAGGAAACGTCCTTGATCTTCGTCGGCGCCAGATGCCAGTCGAGCCGCGCGGCGACGTCCTTCCAGAAGCCGTTCGGATCCTCGATGGAGCGGCGATAATCTATTTCGTAGCGCGTCCTGTCATAGATTGCGCGCGCGGCGGCGTCGGCCTTGACGGGGATAAGGTCGGTCATCCTTGTTCGGCCCCGTCAATTCGTCGGCTTCAGCACTGCTTTCGTTTCGAGATATTCCTCGACGCCGAGCGTTCCCCATTCGCGGCCGTTTCCGGATTGCTTGAAGCCGCCGAACGGCGCCGTCACGTCGACGCCGGCGCCGTTCAGATGGATATTGCCGGCGCGGATGCGCTTTGCGACTTTGCGCGCGTGGTTGATGTCGCCGCTGTAGATGTAGCCGGACAGGCCGTAGGGCGTGTCATTGGCGATGGCGACGGCGTCATCTTCGTCCTTGTACGGAATGATCGTCAGGACCGGCCCGAAAATCTCCTCGCGCGCGATCGTCATGTTGTTGTTCGCACGGGCGAAGACCGTCGGCTTCACATAATAGCCGCGCTCGAGCCCTTCCGGCTTGCCGGGGCCGCCGGCGACGAGTTCGGCGCCCTCCTTGACGCCCTTCTCGATGAGGCCCTGGATCTTGTTCCATTGCAGCTCGCTGACGACCGGGCCGATGGTGACGCCGTCCGCGTTCGGATCGCCGACCTTCACCTTGGCCGCCGCCTCCTTCGCAAAGGCGATCGCGTCATCCATCCGGTCGGCCGGCACCAGCATGCGCGAGGGCGCGTTGCAGGATTGTCCGGAGTTCGTCATCATCGCCATGACGCCGCGCGAGACGGCTTTCTTGAAGTCGGCGTCGTCGAGAATGATGTTCGCGGATTTGCCGCCAAGTTCCTGCGACACGCGCTTCACCGTCGGCGCGGCGTTCTTCGCGACTTCGATCCCGGCCCTGGTCGAGCCGGTGAACGAGACCATGTCGACATCGGGATGCGACGACATCGCGGCGCCGACTTCCGGCCCAGTGCCGTCGACAAGATTGAAGACGCCTTTCGGCACGCCGGCGGCGTCGAGAATTTCTGCGAAAATATGGGCCGAGACCGGCGCCACTTCCGACGGTTTCAGCACCATCGTGCAGCCGGCGGCGAGCGCCGGCGCGACCTTGCAGGAGATCTGGTTCATCGGCCAGTTCCACGGGGTGATCAGCGCGCAAACGCCGATCGGCTCGCGCACCAGCCAATGCGTGCCCTTGTCTTTTTCAAATTCGATCTCGTCGAGCGCCGCGAGGGCCGTCTGGAAATGGCCGAGCGAGGACGCCGACTGCGCATGCAGCGCCAGGCCCTTCGGGGCGCCCATCTCCATGGTGATCGCCTGCGCCATTTCGCCATTTCGCTTTAGATATTCCTCGATGATGCGCTGCAGGAGCGCCTTGCGCTCGGCGATCGTCGCGTTCGAATAGCTTTCGAAGGCCCGCCGCGCCGCTTTCACCGCCCTGTCGACATCGACGCTGTCGCCGAGCGCGATCGTCGCGAATGCCTGCTCGGTCGCCGGGTTGATGACGTCCAGGCGGCCCTTGCCATGCGCCGGGGTCCATTCGCCGTCGACATAGAATTTCGTGAGGTCGCGCATAAGGCAGTCTCCATTCTCCGGGGCGTCGTTGATGCTAGTGGCCTGCACCGGTTAATTTGACTCATGTTCGGCGGCTTCGAACGCTGATTCCTACCCTGTCGTGGTAATAACCGACAAGGGTGGATCGATATGGCGGCCAAGAAATTCATCGTCGAACTCGACGCGAGCGAGC
>JBGSNB010000602.1:0-2786 GCA_041739835.1 Parvularculaceae bacterium
GGCGCGTGTCTGCGCCAGCGCCGGCGCCGCTGCGACCTGCAGCAGCTGCATCGCCATCGCGGCGTAGACGACAATCCCCGGCATGCGCAGCGGTTTCATTCTCTACTCCTTACTGGCGAAGATTGGCGTTGATCGACAGCATCTCGTCTGACGTCTCGATGACGCGCGCGTTCATCTCATAGGCGCGCTGCGCGGCGATCAGTGTGGTGATCTCCTGCACCGGATCGACATTGGCGTTCTCGAGAAATCCCTGCAGGATCGTGCCGAAGCCCGGATCGCCCGGATTGCCGATCACCGGCTCGCCGGAGGCGGTCGTCTCCAGCAACAGATTGTCGCCGATCGCCTCAAGGCCGCTTTCGTTGAAGAAGACGGCGAGGTCGAAACGGCCGATCTCGCGCAGGTTCTGTTCGCCGGCGACGCGCGCTTCGACAACGCCGTCGGTCGAAATCGACACGTCGACGACATCTTCGGGAAGCGTGACGCCGGGCAGGACTTCATAGCCGTCCTCGGTGACGACGCGCCCGTCCGACGAGATCGCGAAATTGCCGGCGCGCGTATAGGCTTCGCGCCCGTCCGGCAGCTCGACGCGGAAAAGACCGCGTCCCGAGACCGCCATGTCGAAATCATTGCCGGTCGAGGTCACGGCGCCTTGTTCGGTGATGCGATAGACCGAGCCGGTCTTGACGCCGGCGCCGATCTGGATGCCGTTCGGGACCGTCGTGCCGGTGGCGGAGGACAAGGCGCCGGCGCGCTCGATCGTCTGGTAAAGCAGATCCTGGAATTCGGCGCGCTGGCGCTTGTAGCCGACGGTGTTCAGATTGGCGATGTTGTTCGAGATGACCTCGACATTGCGCTGTTGCGCGAGCATGCCGGTCGCCGCGATGCTAAGGGACTTCATGGGGTCGCTCCCGTCTAGTTGGTCGAGCCGAGCGTTTCGATCGCCCGGCGCTCAAGTTCATTGGCGGTTTCGGTGAGGCGCGCCGCCTGTTCATAGGCGCGCATGATCTCGATCATGTCGGTCATCGCGGCGACCGGGTTGACGTTGGACGATTCGAAAAATCCCTGCCGCACGCGCGGCGTGACGGCGGCGGCCGGCTCGCTGTCGGCGGCGAAGAGATTGTCGCCGCCTTTGCGCAACTGGCGAAGGTCGTCGAAGCGGAATACCCCAAGCGCGGCGATCGGCGTCGCGTTCTGCTGCAATTCGCCGTCCGGCGTCGCCAGCACGGGGCCGGCTTCGGGATCGATGAGGATCGGCGAGCCGCCGCTGTCGAGAACCTGGGCGCCGCTGCGCGTCACCAGTTCGCCGAGCGCATTGACGCCGAAACGGCCATCGCGGGTATAGCGGACGCCGCCCGCCGTCTCGACCGAGAAGAACCCGTCGCCGTCGATCGCGAAATCGAGATCGCGGTAGCTTTGCTCAAGCCCGCCGGGGCTGAAATCCGTATAGGTGTCGGGATCGACGACCAGCGACACGAGCGGGTCGCCGCTCGAGGCGGCGTCGATCGACGCCAGATATTCGCGGAACGCGACATGATCCGCCTTGAAGCCGGACGTCGTCTGGTTCGCGACATTGTTCGCCGTCGTTTCAAGCGCGCGCGCCAGCACGATCTGCTTCGACAGGCCGGCGGTGATGGCGTTTTCCATCGATTAATCTTCCGTTAACGGACTAAACGGGTCCAGGAAGTCATTGGCAATCGCCATGCCACCGGAAATTCCAGCAAAACCGCGGGAAATGCGCCGTCGCGGCGCGGCGGCCGGAAAATATTGCCGGGCAAGATGCGCCGTCCTAACGCTCCCTTAACCGTGATTTCCGACAAAAGGCGGATGCAGCGGCGCAAGACAATCCGATGACCAACGAGCCCGCAGTCAGTTCGGCCGGCGCAGGGCGCAAGCGCGTCCGCACGCCCGGCAAACACATCGTGCTGTTCGCGCTCGCCGTCACCTTCATGCTGGCGCTGTCGACGGCGGTGCTGCAGTCCGGCAAGGTCAGCCTGCCGCATTACGATATCGGCGCCGCGCCGCCGGACGCCGGCGATCTCATCGGACCCGCGCATGAATTCCTCACCGATCTGTCGCCTGACGCGTCGGGGCGGCGCGCGCATATTCGCCTGTCGATGCGGATTGTCGCGCGCGACAGCGCGGCGCTCCGCGTCATTCGGGACCAGGCGCCGCAGATCGAGGAGCGCGTCGGCTTTTTCCTGCGGGAACTCTCGCCCGAGGATTTCGCCGGCAGCGAGGCGATGGACCGCCTCAAGGAAGAACTCCTGAAGCGCGCCAGCCTGCCGCTGCCGCCGGACGCCGCGTCCGGCGTCGTCATCGACGATCTCGTCATTCAGTAGGAGCGCCCGTGGCCGAGCCCGCAACCACTCAACCCGACAAGGACGAAGTCGTGTGGACCGACGCCTCGCCGCTGTCCGATCTCCTCGGATGGGATTTCGGCGCCGAGGGCGGGCAGGACCGCTCGGGCCTCAATGCGCTGATCAATTCGGCGCTGGTCTCGCATCGCCGCCTGCCGATGCTCGATATCGTGTTCGACCGCGCCGCGCGTTTGATGTCGACCAGCCTTCGCCAGCTGACGAATGAGAACGTCGAAACGACGCTTGAGAACGTGACCTCGACGCGGTTCAGCGACTTCATCGAATCGCAGTCGCCGTCCGGCATCATCGGCGTCATCCATTCGAAGGGGCTCGACGGCTATGCGCTGCTGGCGGCGGACGGCGCGCTCGTCCACTGTGTCGTCGATCTCTTGTTGGGCGGCCGGCGCGGCAGCTCCGGCGCGAGCGAGG
>JBGSNB010000037.1:0-42509 GCA_041739835.1 Parvularculaceae bacterium
CCTTGCGAGTTATGAAGCGCGTTTCCTGGCGGGCCTTGCCAGGCGGGCGGCGAATGCCGCTGCCGATCGCCTGCAATTGCGGCCCGGAATGTGGGCGCTGATGATTGCGGACGGCGCGCCCGAGACATTCGATCCGCGTCAGGGCCGCCAGATCGCCGGCGTCGGCGACGGGTTTTGCGCGGATCCGTTTATGCTGAAACGCGACGGCGAAATCTTCCTCTTCTATGAGGCGTATGACTATGGCGCGAAGCGCGGCCATATCAGCGTCGCAAAACATGACGGCAAGGATTTCGCGCCGATCGGCGTCGCGTTGAAGGCCGATTACCACTTGTCGTTTCCCTTTGTGTTCGCGGTCGGCGACGACATTTTCATGATGCCCGAAACGCATCAAGCGAAGCGCCTCGAAATCTGGCGGGCGACGAATTTTCCAACCGGATGGACGCCGCAGGCGACGGCGCTCAGCGGCGTCGCTTGCGCCGACTCGGCGATCGTTCGCCATCGCGGCGCCTGGTGGCTGTTCACCAATATTTCGGACGACGCCTACAATGATTTCTGCAGCGAACTTCATCTCTTCCGGATGGACGGGCCGTTGCTGGAAAATCTGACGCCGCATCCGCTCAATCCCGTCGTCGTCGATGCGCGCCGCGCGCGGGGGGCCGGCCGCGTGTTTGAAAGGGACGGACGGCTGTTCCGGATGTCGCAGAACAATGAAGGCGAGGGCTACGGCTTTGGCGTCAACATCATGGAGATCACGCAGCTCGATATGTCCGACTATCAGGAGAAGGTCGTGCGCACGATCCGGCCGACATTCGACCCCGCCCTGATCGGCTGCCATCACATCGACTTCGCCGACGATTTCGTCGTCTTCGACGTCTGCAAGCGGTTTGGCGGAAGGGCGGGCCGGCCGGAAGGCGCGCCGCTGAAGGGCTAGGGCGACGCGCAGACGCCGGATCAGTCATCCAGGCGCGTCCGGCTGCCTTTCGCCGGTGATCGACAGACCGGAAATCAGCTGATGAAGCCGCACGCCATACCTGCCGTATAGTGCGGCCATGCGGTTGGTGGGCCCGGTAATCGAGACGACCAACTGGCGCATATTGATGTCGACCCCGAGCGGCGCGGAGACGGCCGATGCGTCCCGGAAAACCGCGCCTTCAGCGACGGCGTATCCGTCGGCGCGCGCCTTGGCGACCATCTGCAGAACGCCATCGAGAGACGGCGTTCTTTCATCGATCATCTGGCGCGCTTCGCTCCGCCGATAGAGCGCTCGTATCTGGCTGTTATCGAGGAGCGTCAGATATGCGGTGCCGACTCCGGTCCCCCAGATCGGAAATTTCTGGCCCTTTTCCGCTGTAAACGAAATCGCCTGCGCGCTGCGTTCGACGCGCACCAATTCTATCAGCAGATCATTACAGGCGGCGAGCGTGACAGTCTCGCCGGTCTCCTCGCGCAAGGTCGACATCAGTTCGAGGAGTTCGGGCGGATAGATGGAGCCGTTGGCGATCCATGCGCCAAGCTCGGCGAATCGCGCCGTCGGGAAATAGCTCGATGTCCGCCGGTCGATGCTGATCATGTCCTCGTCGCACAGCGCCTTCAAAAGCGCCGCGCAACTCGAGCGCGGCGCGGCAATGATGGCGGCGATTTCACCGGCCGATAGGGGTCGTTTCTCTGCGGCGAAAGCCTCAAAAACCTTGAGCGCGCGGCCGACGGACTGGCTGATCGAAGACATCTACAATAACCATAAATATAGACAATAAGTCAGATATCAAGATTTCCTTGACGATGCAAGCTCGAGCGTGAGAGGTTACCGGTCGGCAGATCCAGATAGCGAGACGGCATGGCGAAACCTGCAAGTCTGACCCGCGACCAGGCGCTCGCCATATTCACGACGATGACGAGGATCGCCATCTGCGATCAGCGCATTCAGCAAGGTCTCGCCGCCGGCGACCTTCAATTCCAGTATTATCCGGCCGGCGGCCAGGAAGCGATCCCCGCCTCGATCGCCAGTCTTCTGAATACGGATGATTATCTGGTCACGACCTATCGCGTCATACACGACATCGTCGCGAAGGGCTCGCCGATGCGCGAGATCCTCGCGGAGATGTATGGGAAAGAATCCGGGACGTCCAAAGGCAAGGGCGGCCCGATGCACCTGTCGGATCCGAAGTCCGGATTGATGGTGACGACCGGCATAGTCGGCGCCGGCGCGCCTATCGCCAACGGCCTTGCGCTCGCGGCGCAGTTGCTGGGGACCGGGCGCGTGACGGTGTGCAGCTTTGGCGACGGCGCCGCCAATATCGGCGCGGTGCACGAGGCGCTCAATCTTGCTTCGCTGTGGCGGTTGCCGGTCGTCTTCGCGTGCCAGAACAATCTCTATGCGGAATACACTTCCTTCGAGGAGTCGACGCGATCGGCGATGATCGCCGAACGTGCCGCCGGCTATGCAATGGCAGGCGAGCGCTGCGATGGGTGCGATCCCGAGAGCATCGTCGACGCCGCCCGGCGCGCCATCGACCGCGCGCGAAGGGGCGACGGGCCGACCCTGCTTGAATGCGTTGCGCCCCGACTTCAGGGGCACGCCTTCGGCTCCGAACTGACGCATATGAACCAGGAACGGCTGAAGCGCGACATTGAGAACGCGCCGCTGAAGACGTTCCGAAAGTCGATCCTTGAACGCGGGCTCTCCAGTGAAGCCGACCTCGCGGCGATCGAGGCGGAGGCTCGGCGCGAAGTCGACGACGCCGAATCATTTGCGAAGGAGGCCCCGGCGCCTGCGCCGTCGGCGCTCTATACCGACATTTTCGCCGACCCCGCATTGCTTCCCGAAGGGCCGGGCCGCGGAGGCGTCTCCGCGGCCGAGCCGAGGCCGGCGACAATGAAGAAAGGGTCATTCGGCCAGGCGATCAACGACGCGCTGGCGACGGCTTTGAAGTCAGATCCGTCGGTGTTTCTGCTTGGGGAAGACATCATGGATCCGGCCGGCGGCATCGTAAAGGCGACGGCCGGACTTTCGACGGCCTTCGGCGACGAGCGCGTCCGCGGCACGCCGATTTCGGAGCAGGCGATTGTCGGCGCCGCGATCGGGGCGTCGCTGGCCGGCATGAAGCCGGTCGCCGAGATCATGGTCTGCGATTTTGCGATGGTCTGCATGGACCAGATCGCGAACCACGCCGCGAAGCTTCGCTATATGTCCGGCGGACGCACCAGCGTGCCGATCACAATCCGTATGCTGACGGCGGGAAACGTCGGCAGTTTCGGCGCCCAGCATTCCCAGAGCCTTGAAAGCTGGTTTGCGCATATTCCGGGACTGAAAATCGTCGCGCCGTCCAATGCGTTCGACGCCAAGGGTCTCCTGCTTTCCTGCATCCACGATCCAGATCCGTGCATTTCGATCGAGGCGATGCGCTGTTTTTTCGCGCCGGGCGAGTTCGGCGAAGGCGATTACCGCGTGCCGATCGGCAAGGCGGCGGTCAGGCAGGCGGGCGCAGACGTTACGCTGATTAGCTACAGTTGGGGCATGCAGGAGGTTATGGCCGCCGCCGGCGATCTTTCCAAGGCCGGCATTTCCGCCGAAATCATCGACCTTCGTTCGATTGTGCCGCTCGATCTCAACACGGTGCTGACATCGGTGCGCAAGACCGGCCGCGCCGTTATCGTGCACCCCGCCGTCGAATTTTGCGGTTTCGGCGCGGAGCTCTCTTCCAAGATCCACGAAGAGCTGTTTGCCGAGCTGAAGGCGCCGGTTGCGCGCGTCGGCGCGCGCTATACGCCGATCCCGTTCAATCAACAGCTTGAAGCGCTGCATTTCCCGAATGCGGACCGGGTGAAGGACGCGGTTCGCAAGACGCTCAAGGGCGAGAAGCGCTGATTGCGATGGCCAAGATGACACTGAAGATTCCCAAAGGGGCCGTCTCGATGCGCGAAGGGACAATCGTCGCGTGGAAGGTCGCGTCGGGCGCCAAGGTCGGCGTCGGCGACCACCTCTATGACATCGAAACCGAGAAGACGACGATTGAAGTCGAAAGCCCTTTCGACGGCGTCATCATCATACTCGAAGACGCCGGAAAGACGCTGCCGGTCGGGCATCCGATTGCTGAAATCATCACATGACTGCGCGGCGCTCGGCCGCAAGGGAGGGGTAACATGAGAAAAGGGCTGAAAATGAGGAAACTGATTGCCGGGTTGATGGCGTCCGCCGCCGCCTTCCCGGCGCTGGCGCAGGAAGCGCCGCGCCAGAGACTGGACGAGATCACCGTGACGGCCGAGCGGCGCGAGGGAACGCTTCAGGACACGCCGATCGCAATTTCGGCGCTGACCGGCGATAATCTTGAACGGTCGAGCATTTATGACTCGGAAGCGCTCTCCTATTCGGTGCCGGGACTGAACGTCCAGCGCGACGTTGTCGGCAAGGCGGTGATCCGCGGCGTCGGTACGGAAAACTTCACAGTGGGCGGCGATCCTGGCGTCGCCGTTTACAATGACGGCGCCTATATGGCGCGCACCTCGACCGCCATCTTCGATTTCTTCGACGTAGAACGCATCGAAGTGCTGCGCGGGCCGCAGGGCACGCTGTACGGCCGCAACGCGGTTGGCGGCGTCATCAACGTCCTGTCGAACGCGCCGTCCGAGGAATTCGAAGTGCGAGGCAATTTCACCTATGGCAATTATGACGCCGTCCGCGCCGAGGGCGCTGTGTCGGGGCCGATCACGGAGGGCGTCCGCGCACGGATCGCGGGTCTTTATTCGAAGCGCGACGGTTTCACTCAGAATATCTTCCCCGGACTTGAAGCGAGAGGGCTCGACGAACTCGACACCAAGGATCTGTGGGCGCTGCGAGGGCGGCTTGATATCGACCTCGCGTCGAATGTGACATTGGAACTGATCGGCGACATTTATCGCGATGATTCAAATCCGCCGGCGTTCTGGTACACGGACGCGACTTTGCCGTGGCAATCGCCCTCGAGCGTTTATCCTCGCGACCTGCGCACCGTTTCCCAGGGCTATGAAACCGCGACGCCGGGCGTCACCGATCTGGCGGTGGGGCAGGCAAACCGTCAGGACCAGACCGGCGGTACGGCGCGTCTCACCTGGGAAGGAAGCGGCGTCACTGTCACGTCGACCAGCTCATATCGGGACATCAAGTTCGACTGGGTCAATGACGGCGACGGCCTGTCGGATTTCCTCGTCGTCTATTTCCAGAAGGACCGCTCCAACCAGTTTACGCAAGACCTTCAGATCGCGTCTAACGGCGACGGCCCGTTTGAGTGGATCGTCGGCGGCTTTTATCTGACCGAGGATTCGGACGGCGTCTATTCCATTCCGCTCGGGCCGGCCTTCGGCAATGCGACGATTGTCTATGACGGGACCAACAAGACGGACGCCTTCGGCGTGTTCGCCGAGGGGAAATACGCCTTCGGCGACTTCACGCTGACCGCAGGGCTTCGCTATTCCGACGAACAGAAGGACGCCACGCTTGATTTCGCGTTTGCTTCGGCAGCCGCGCCCGGGCCGCTCGCCAATTCGGTGCTCGTCTCTTATGATCAGCAGGCGGACTTCAACGCGCTGACGCCTCGCTTTGTTCTCGACTATCAGGCGACCGACGACACTTTGCTCTATGCGTCGGTGACGCGGGGATTCAAGTCCGGCGGATTTAGCCTGCTCGACAATCCGCTGAATTCCTTCAGCGAGGAGTTCATCTGGTCCTATGAAATCGGAACCAAATCCAGACTGTTCGAAAATCGCATGGAGCTCAATACTTCCGCTTTCTACTATGACTACACGGATCAGCAGCTCAGCCAGGTGACAAGTCTCGCAACCCAAACGACCAATGCAGGCTCATCGACCGTCTGGGGGATTGAAGCGGAGTTCAAGGCGCTGTTGACGGACAATTTCCAGCTCGATGGGAATATCGCCTATCTCGACACGAAGTTCGACGAGTTCTGCACCAATGACACGCGCGATCTCTCACGGCCGATCGACAACGTGGTCTGTCCCGGGACTCCAAACCTTGCAGGCAACGAATTGCCGCGGGCGCCTGACATTCAGATCAATCTGGCGGCGATGTACACGCAAGATTTCGGGACGAGCCTTGAGGGCTTTGCGCGGCTCGAGTGGCAGCACACGGGGGACCAATTCTTCTCGGTGTTCAATCGGCCGACGATCGCCCAGGACTCCTTTGACGTGTTTAACGCGAGCGTCGGCGTTTCCAGCGACGACGGACGCTGGAGCGTCCGGGGATGGGCGCGCAATCTGTTCGATGAGGAATATTTCTCGAACCTCTTCGAATCCGGAGTCAGCACCACGGCCGCCGTTCCGCAGGGCTTTGTCGCGCCGCCGCGCACCTACGGCGTCACGCTCGGCTTCAAATATTAGGGGCTGGGGAAAATTCGACATGGCGATTGCGCAGCTCAAGGACGGGACGCCGATTTACTACAAGGAGGCGGGTCGCGGTCCGGCCCTTGTGCTGCTGCAGGGATTGATGCTGACCGTCGATGGGTTTTGGCAGAAGAATTTCGACGCGCTGGCGGGGGACTGCCGCGTGATTGCGATCGATCACCGAAGCCATGGCCAGTCAGGCAAGCCGCTTGGCGGACATACGATCAGGAGATGCGCGGAAGATTTGAAGGAGTTCCTGGACGCGCTCGACATCAAGGACGCGACGCTCGCGGGCGTCGCGTTCGGCGCCATGGTTATCCTTGAATACAGACGCCATTTTGGAAATCATCGGCACGCGCGGCTTGCCATCATTGAAGCGCAAGTTCGTCTGACAAATGCGCCAGGTTGGGAGCATCCGACTTTCGGCGATTTTCCGCCCGAGGCAGGCGCCGGGTTTGTCGGCGCCTGCCGACAGAGCCGGGAGCCGTTAACGGGGTTCCTCGGCGGCGCCTTCGGAACGTCGCCTTCCGCGGCGGAAATGGCGCGAATGCAGCACCAGGCTTGGCTGACGCCGACCGCGGCGGCGATCGAATATGTCGAGGACATGATCGCCGCGGATTATCGCGCCGACCTTGCCACAATCGACCTGCCGACTCTTTTGATATACGGCCGAAGGAACAATGTTCCGATTCCAAGCGAGATCGGCGCCTGGATGAAAACGCAGATCAAAGGGGCACGGCTGGAGCGATTCGAAGATAGCGGCCATTCGCCGTTCTATGAGTCTCCCGCGCGGTTCAATAAAACTCTCGCCGACTTCGCGACAGGGCGGTGATGGCGGACCCGACTTTTCTCATCATTCGCACGAAAGCGCCGGCGGTTCGGTTTCAGCGCTTCTGCAAGGCGAATGAAGCCTGCGGCGGCATTCTCACGGCGGCGGCGCGCCTCGACGAGGTCGCAGCGCTGGAGCCCGGCTCGCTGCCGCTGCACATATGGATCGCGCGATTTCCGTCGATGGATGAGGCACGGCGGGCATTCGCGAACCGAATCGATGCGTCCGAACTCGCCCAGCCGGAGCCGCCCCTCGTCCTCGCGGCGCGCGCTGTTCCGGATGACGGATTCCCGCCGGCGATGGACTTCGTGCCGACGCGCAAGAATACGGATCCGGGCGCGGCGCAGCCGCCGACCTTGCTTCTGATCGAGGGATCGGCGCGCGATCAGGAACGGATGGATAAGTATCGCGACATCATTCTGCCGATGATGAAGGCGCGCCGGGGCTACTACGCCGCGTTCGAACTTGGCGGCAATGTCGAGGTCCTGAGCGGCGACTGGAGCGAGGCGATTTTCGCCATCAGCCGATGGCCGACCCGGCAGGCGGCGCTCGATTTCTGGCATGCGCAGACTTATCAGGAAACAGCGATCCCGTTGAGGCTCGATATCGGCCGGTTTTCCGTTCTGATGATGACGGGGGAGCCCGACAATGCGTGAGACACGGGCGATTGATATCGTCTGCAATCCGTTCACTGCGCAGGAAATCGAAAAGCGCCAGACCGGTTTCGACGAGAAGTTCATGGATCAGGTGCGCATGCCTGACGATATGCGGCGCGGCGTGTCGATCGACCGTTACGCCGCGATCATGAACGAGGCCGGCGTCGATCATTCGCTCCTGATCGCCGTGCGCGCAGGCGATCGTCGGATGGCTGGTTCCATTTCGATCCCCTATGAGCAGGTCGCGGCCTATTGTTCCGCGGCGCCTTCGCGGTTTTCAGGCCTTGCCGGCGTCGATCCGTCCATGGGTATGCAGCAGCTGCGCGACCTTGAATATGCCGTGAAGGGACTGGGCTTTGTCGGCGCGCACTCTTATCCGCACTGGTTCCGGTTGCCGCCCGACGCGGCGCAATGGTACCCGATATACGCGAAATGTTGCGAGCTCGACATCCCGATCATGATGCAGGTCGGGCAGAATCTTATTTATCAAAAAGACATCCGCCTGCCGTCGGTCTCACGACCGATCCTTCTCGATCAGGTGGCGATTGATTTCCCTGAGCTCAAGATCATCGGCATCCATGTCGGCACGCCGTGGGCGGACGAAATGATCGCCATGGCGTGGAAGCACGAAAATGTCTTTATCGGCGTCGACGCCTATGCGCCGCGCCATTTGCCGGCCTCGCTTGTGCGGTACATGGACAGCTATGGCAGCGAGAAGGTTTTGTTCGGAACCGATTGGCCGGTGATCGATCCGCGGCGGGGGGTTGAGGAAATGAAATCGCACAATCTTCGCCCGCAATCTTATGATCGCGTCATGCGGCTGAACGCACTCCGCGTTTTTCCAAAGCTGGAGTTGCGTCTTGCAGCGTGAAATTCCTCTAACGACGGGCGGCGCGCCGCTGCGCCTCAGTCTTGGCCTCAGGACCGCCGCGGCGCGCCGTCCGGATCGTCCCGCGCTGATTTCGGGGAGTACGGTTTTTAAATATGGCGACATCGTCCGCAGGATGAACAGGATCGCCAACGCGGCGGCTTCCCTCTGGGGGCTGCGGGCCGGCGATATCGTTGCGCTGATCGCGCCGAACCGGCCCGAATATGTCGAAATCGTCGAAGGCCTTTCCGATCTGGGCGTAATCGTCGCAACCCTCAATCCGCGCCTGTCGCCGGACGAATTGAGCGGCATCCTTGACGACTGCGCGCCGAAGCTGGCGTTCGTCGATCCCTCGCTTGAAGCGCTCGCCGACGCTGTGCGAAAGTTCGGCGTCAGGATTGTCCCGATCGCCGCCGACTACGAAAATGCGCTGGAGCGCGCTTCCGACGCGTTCAATCTTCCGCCGATTGATGATGCGTCCAGCTTCTCGCTTTGTTATACGTCCGGCACCACCGGCACGCCCAAGGGCGTCCTGCTCTCGCATCGAAGCCGCGCGTTGACATTTCTCGCGATGGCGCTCGAATATCAGTGCTTTGGCGCTGCGGATCGCTTTCTCGCTTTGACGCCGCTTTGCCATGGCGCGGGCTTCGCGTTCACCGGGGCAGCGATGTCGTTCGGCGGGAGTTGCGTTTTGTTCAACAGCGCCGATCCGGAAAGCATCGCCGACCGGTTGACGGAAGGCGACATCACCGGCGTCTTCATGGTGCCGACGCATTTCAGCCGTCTGTTTTCCGCGCCGGCCGCGGTTACGTCGGACTTGCGCACGAGTTGCCGTCTTAGGGCGATAATTTCAAACGCCGCCGCTCTTGGTCAGCCGTTGAAGGAGAAGGCGGTTGAAGCCTTTGGCGACGGACTGTTGCACGAAACCTACGGATCGACGGAAGCCGGGATCGTCACCAATATCCGCCCGGCGGACATCCTCAGGAAAGCGGGCAGCGTCGGGCCTGCCTTCGTCCACACCGAGATCGAAATCCGAAGCGAAGACGGATCGCCGGCGCCGCCGGGCGCAATCGGCGAGCTCTTCAGCCGGGCGCCTTATACGTTCAACGGATATCTCAACCAGCCGGAAGAGACCGCCAAGGCGGTGCGCGACGGCTGGGTCAGCGTGCAAGACCTCGCCAAGGCGGACGAGGACGGCTTCATTACGATCTGTGGACGGAAAAAGGACATGATCGTCTCCGGCGGGGTCAACATCTACCCGGTCGAGATCGAAAATGTGATCGGCCGCCAGCCGGGCGTCTCGGAAGTCGCGGTCGTCGGCTTGCCCGACGAAGAATGGGGCGAAAGGCTCCACGCTTTTGTCGTCCCGAAAAACGGCAAGGCGCCGAGCGCCGTTGATATCGTCAGCGCGTGCCGCCGCGAGCTTTCCGACTACAAAACGCCTCGCGGCGTCACCCTGGTCGGCGAATTGCCGCGCAACGCCAGCGGCAAGCTGTTGAAGCGCGAGCTTCGCGAAATGGCTGCGACGCTCGTCGCTGCCGCCCCCCGCCGCGTCAGCTGACGCGAGAATTCGTCAGATGACGCCCCGTGCTTTCTTGGCGGCGATTTCCTCTTCGCTCATGCCTAGAAGGTCCCGATAAACTTCCTCCGTGTGTGCGCCGTATTCCGGCCCGGCCCAGCGGACTTTGCCCGGCGTGCGCGAGAGTTTCGGGAATACATTCTGCATCTTCAGCGATTTCCATTTCGGATGTTCGACATCGATGATCGCCTCGCGCGCCGCGAAATGCGGGTCGGCGAGCATTTCCGGCGCCCGATAGATCTTGCCGGCGGGCACTGCGGCCTTGACCATCAGCGCCTCGATTTCGTCCATCGTGCGCCGGCTCGCCCATTCGCCGATGATCGAATCGAGAAGGTCCTGATTGGCGCCGCGCGCCGTATGCGTTGCAAAGCGTTCGTCCTCGGCGAGTTCGGGCATGTCGATCGCTTCGCAAAGGCGGCGAAACACCGTGTCCTGGTTCGCCGCGATCAGATATTCGCCATCCTTGCATTCATAGACGTTCGACGGCGCGACATTCGGCAGTTTCGAGCCTGACCGCGTGCGGATGTAATTGGAGACGGCATATTCCGGGATCGTCGCTTCCATGATGTTGAGGACCGCTTCGTAAATCGCTGAGTCAACGATTTGGCCTTCGCCGGTCCTGTCGCGCTCATGCAGCGCCGCGAGCGCGCCGACGCAGGCGAATGTCGCCGCCAGCGAATCGCCGATCGACAGGCCGGTGCGCGATGAGGGCCTGTCCGGATAGCCGGATAAATAGCGCATGCCGCCCATCGCCTCGCCGACCGAGGCGTATCCGGCGCGCGGCGAATAGGGTCCCGTCTGTCCGTATCCCGACACCCGCACCATGATGATGCGCGGGTTGATCGCCTTCAGCGCCTCATAGCCAAGACCCCACTTCTCCATGGTGCCGGGGCGGAAATTCTCGATCAGGATGTCAGCTTCACGGATGAGGCGCCGGACGATGTCCTGCCCCTCGGGCGCGCGCAGGTCGGCCGTCACGCACCGTTTGTTGCGCGCGCAGATCGTCCACCAGAGCGGATACTCGCCGCGCCCCCATTCACGCATCGGATCGCCTTTGCCGGGCGGTTCGACCTTGATGACGTCGGCGCCGAAATCCGCCAGCAACTGCCCGCAATAGGGTCCGGCGATCAACTGGCCGAGTTCTATGACGCGAACATCGGTCAGCGGACCGCAGCGCTCATCCGTTGCTGAATTTGATGAAGCGTCTTTCTGCGCCATTGGGCGTTTAGTCTCCATCACGTCCACGACGGCTGAACGGGCGCTGCAAGGCCGGTCTCCGCCATGCACTGCTCGCGCAATTTCCCGATTGCGGGCCCGTAATCAAAGAGCGGCAGTTCATTGCGTTCTGCGCGCATGTCGGCGCGAAGCCTTTCCGTCGCAACTGCGTCGAGTGCGCCGGAAGGCGAGACAACGACGCCATAAGCGCGCGCGCCGCCGACGCTGACGAGGCCGCGGCGAACCTCCCGCGCGACGATTTCCGCGTCCCGCGCCAGCGGATCGCCCCAGCCGCCGCCGCCCCAGGTGATGAAATGAAGCCGGTCTCCCTTGGCGACGTGAATATTGTCGACCTTTGCGCTGACCGTTTCCTGCGATCCGTCCTGACGCTCGATGATCTTGCGCGACCGTCTTCCCGGTGCGCCGCCATTCACGCCCCAGGGCGGGATGAACCAGCGGTCGTCGTGGATCGAGATCGTGCCAGCTTCGAGGACTTGATAGGTCATGTGAATGCCGTTGCCGCCGCGATTGAGGCCGGCGCCGCCGGAGTCGGGCGCTGACTCATAGCGTTCAATCACGAGCGGGAAATATTTTTCGAGAAATTCATTTGGGACATTCGTAAAGCCCGGCCAGAGCGAATGGCCGTCCGGCCCGTCGCCGAGCGGTCGTCCAGGAATCCCGCCAAAGCCGATCTGGAACAGCTGGAACCACCGCCCGTCGCCGCCGACACCGGAATACATGAGGTGCGGGCTCGACGAGAAGCCGGCGGCGTTGAGAAATTGCGGCGTCTTCTGACCGAGGAGGCCTCCGAGCACGTCGAAAATGCGGCCAAGCGCATGCGTGCGGCAGGAGAGGGCGGCGGGGAATTTCGGCTTCAGCAGCGATCCTTCCGGAATGCGCACGTCGACAAGATCGTAGAACCCGTCATTGAAGAGGATCTGCGGGTCGAACACCATGATCATGTAAATGCCGAAAAACATCTTCAGCATGTTTTCATTGAGGTAGAAATTGATCGAGGATTCCGACTGCGGATCGGTTCCTGCAAAATCGAGAATGACCTTTTCGCCTTCGCGGCGCATCGTGCATTTGATCTTGAAGGGTCCGGCGCCCAGCCCGTCGTCGCAGATGTAATCCTCGAACGTCACCGGCTCTTCCGCGATCATCGTGGTGATGAGGTGCTTCATCGCCCGGTGATTGCGCGCCAGAAGTTCCTCGGTCGCCGAATGGTAGACGTCATCGCCGAAGCGGTCGCAAAGCTCGTCGACGCGGCGCCCCGCCATCCGGCAGGCGGCGACGATTGCGTGAAGGTCGGCGCGATACCATTCCGGCATGCGCGACTGCGTGCAGGCGATGTTGAGAATGTCTCGCTGCAATTCGCCCTTTCGGTACAGCTTGACCGGAGGCAGCCGCATGCCCTCCTCGTAGATCGATCGCGCATCGGTCGGCAGCGAGCCTGGAACCTTCCCGCCGATATCGGTCATATGGCCGAACATCGCGCCCCAGGCGACGAGCCGCCCATTGCGAAAAACCGGCATGATGACGAGCTGGTCGCTCGTATGGCTGATCGCGCCCTCGCAGGAATAGGGGTCGTTCAGCAAGATAACGTCGCCCTCTTCGATCGCGCCGTCATAGGCCTTGAGGAAGCCGGCGAGGAACGAGCCGAACTGGCCGACGATCATGCGTCCCTTGGCGTCGGCGATCATCGGGAAGGCGTCGCCTTGCTCCCGAATGCCCGGGGACATCGCGGTGCGAAAGAGCGTCGCGTCCATTTCCGTCCGCGCATTGCGCAAGGCGTTCTCGATCAAGTCAAGCGTGACCGGATCGATCTCAACTTTCTTCAGCGGCGTTGAATTCGTTTCGATGATTTCAGCGGGCATGGCGCGTTCCTATTGGGGCGAAATCAGAATGTTGCCGAAGGCGTCGATATGGGCATCGAACGCGGGGTGGATCAGCGTTGTCGCGTCCATCTCGATGACGATCGCCGCGCCCTTGATGCGGTCGCCCGCGCGCAAACGCGCGCGATCGTAGATGACCGCCGGCTTTGCGCCGCCGGCGATCCAGATTTCATGATCGCGCATCTTCGCCCGATAGGAATCGCCGTCGCCCTTCGGGATTTCGACGGTCGGCAGGTTCAATTCCTTGCCGAGCGCGACGGTTCTGAGATTAACGAGTTCCGGTTCGTTCTCCATGTTGAACGTAAAGAGCCGTCGATGTTCCGCATCGAAGGCCGCGGTCAGTCGAGCAAGGCCGCCGCCGCGGGCGAAGGCGTCGATATCGACCGTCATCGGCACTTCGAACGCCTGGCCGAAATACCGCATGTCGATTTCGAAGCGGACGGAAATGTCGCGCTCAGTCTCTCCCTCGGCCGCCAGCTGTTCGCGTGCCGCCGCCGCCATCGAGGACAGCGCGGCGGCGATCTCGTCGTCGCTGGTTTGCGAGCGCCGTTTTGAAAACGAACGGGCGATCTCGGTTCGCATACGCGTCGTCGCGTCGCCCATTGCGCATAGAACGCCCGGCGAATTCGGGATGATCACCGGATAGGAGCCCATCAGCGCGCCGACGGCATTGGCGTGCATTGGGCCCGCGCCGCCGAAACCCATCAACGCGAATTCGCGCGGGTCGTAGCCCTGCTGCACGGAAATCATGCGCAGCGCCCCGAACATGTTTTCGTTGGCGATGTCGATGATGCCTTGCGCCGCCTCATAGAGCCCGACGCCGATTTCGTCGGCGATTTTGCGGACAGCTCGTATGGCGCCCTCGCGATCGAGTTTCATCGCGCCGCCGATCAGCGATTCCGGCAGATTGCCGAGGACGACATTGGCGTCGGTTACAGTCGCTTGATCGCCGCCGCGCCCATAGGCGACGGGCCCTGGCGCAGCCCCGGCCGATTGCGGACCGACGCGCAACGCTTTCGTGAGCGAAGGCACATGCGCGATGGAGCCGCCGCCGGCGCCGACTGTCTTGACGTCGAGCGACGAAACGCGGACCGTCAGATGGCCGACATCCGTCGTCCGTGCGAGGCGCGGCTCGCCATTCTGGATCAGCGCGACGTCAGTCGACGTGCCGCCGACATCAAGCGTCAAAATATCCTTGAAACCGGCGCTCTTTGCGACCCACAGCGCGCCGGCGACGCCGCCGGCCGGCCCTGACATGAGGAGATTGACCGGCGCTTCCTGCGCCCGTTCGGCGGAAATGAGACCGCCATCGGAGCGCAGCAGCGAAATGCGTCCCTTGACGCCGAGCGCGCGCAGTTCGCCCGCGAGATTGCGGACATATTTCCCGACGACTGGCCGCATCGCGGAATTCGCGACCGTCGTCAGGGTTCTTTCATATTCCTGCATTTCGGGCAGGATTTCGTGACTGAGCGATATCGGAATCTCCGGACACACATCGCGGGCGAGGGCGCCGACGCGCTTTTCATGAACCCCGTTCACATAGGAGTTCATCAGACAGACTGTCAGCGCCTCGACGCCGCGTTCTTTCAGCTTCATGAGCGTCGCCCGGATCTCTTCGTCGTCGAGCGGGCGAATCTCTCCTCCGCGCGCGTCAAGGCGTCCGCCGATCTCCAGCGTGTCTTCAAGATCGGCGAGCGGTTCCGGCTTCGGCCAGACGATCCATCCGGCGAGGCCGCCGGGAACGAATGAGCGCGCGATCTGCAGCACCTGACGATAGCCGGTCGTGACGATCAGTCCGACGCGCGCGCCCTTGCCTTCGAGCACGGCGTTGGTCGCCACAGTCGTTCCGTGCAGGAATGAATTGATGTCGGCCGGCGATACGCCTGCGCTGGCGCAAATGCTGCGGGCGCCCTCGACGACGGCGCGCGAGGGATCATCCGGCGTTGACGGGACCTTGGCGCGCCAGGATTCGCCGGTTTGCGTATTGAAAAGCAGGAGGTCGGTGAATGTTCCGCCGACATCGACGCCCAGTCTGTAGGTCATGCCCCTTCCATTCGTGCATTATGCCGGTCCGCAAGGCAGCGGATCAGCGCTGACAATAATACAGTTCCTGTCACGCGGCCCGCTTAGCAGGGAATGCGCCCGCGCGGCTGACCATCGCGGGCAGGCCACGTCCGATTTTTTGCGAAAGCCAATGCGAGGCGTCGATCAACGCCGCGAGATCGACGCCGGTTTCAACGCCGCCGCGCTCCAGCATGTAGACAATGTCTTCGGTGGGCGCATTGCCGGTCGCGCTTGGCGCGAACGGGCATCCGCCGACGCCGCCGATGCTCGCATCAATCGTTTCAACGCCGGCGTCGATCGCTGCGAACGCATTGGCGAGCCCGGTGTTGCGCGTGTTGTGAAAATGGCCACGCAAGCTGACGCCGGGCGCGGCGTCCCTGACGCGCGCAACCAGATCGCGGACGCGCCAGGGATCAGCGACGCCGATCGTGTCGGCGAGGGCGATGTCGTCAGGGCCCGCCTCGGCGATCTTCCTGACGATCGAGACAATCCGTTCGGGCGGAACTTCGCCTTCGAACGGGCACCCGAAACTGGCGGATATCGTTACATTCGCACGCCGTCCCGCTGCCTTGGCGCGCCGGATGATCGCCGCAGCGACGGCGACCGACTGATCGGAAGTCTGGCCCTGGTTGCGACCTGCGAACGTATCTGTCGCGACGATGACCGCGCCGAGTTCGCCGATTTTCGTCGCAAGCGCCCGATCGGCGCCCTTCTCGTTGAGAACTAGGCCGACATAGGAGACATCATCCCTGTCGGCGAGCGCGGCCACAACTGCTTCGGCGTCCGCCATTTGCGGCACGCGCGCCGGATTGACAAAACTCGCCACCTCGATGCGGCGGACGCCCGCCGCAACAGCGCGCGCAATGAGATCGACCTTGTCGGCCGTAGACATCAGCGTCATTTCATTCTGCAGACCGTCGCGCGGACTGACTTCGAGGATCTGCACGCGCGATTTCACGTTGATTTTCCTGTCTTTCGTCCAGATTGTATACAATGAAGCCTAGTCATCATCCTCTTGGCTGTCAATTCGCGGCGCACCGGACCGACCGTGTCGCGGCGACTTCGCTGCGCCATTCCTTTCGCCGGCGAAGGCGGCGCTTTTTCTGAACGCTTTGCCAGCGGTAAGGATATGGGTGCGCATGACCAGTTCGGCGAGCGCCGCGTCATGCGCCTCTATCGCATCCGCCATTTCGCGATGATGGGCGTTGGAGCGTTCAAGATCGGCCATCGAATAGACATTGGCGGTCCGCACGACGACCGCCTGGGCGACCATGGACGCGATCATGTCCGAAAGGCGTGAATTGCCGGCGGTTTCGCAGATGATCTGATGAAAGCGGGCGTTCGCCCGCAGGAACTGATCGATGTCGGGATCGGGTCTTGAGGCCAGAGCCCGATCGATGAGGCGGATCTGTTTGCGCAACTCCGATATCTGAACCGGCGTCGACCGCTCGGCGGCGAGACGCGCGGCGAACCCTTCGAGAATCGCGCGCAGCTGGAACAGATCGTCGATATCCTCGGCGTCCCAGCCGCGCACGCGGGCGCCGCGGTTGGCCTTGATCGAGACGAAATAATCCGCCTCGAGACGGCGCAGCGCATCGCGCACCGGCGTTCGGCTGACGCCGATCGCCGCCGACAAATGCTCCTCGCTCAGATGATCGCCCGGCTTGACCGCGCCCTCCAGGATCATCTCGCGGATCGCATGATAGGCTTTTTCCGATGACCTCGACAAAGGCGGCTCCGGCAATTGCGAACAGGGCAGTCGATATAGTATTTCCAGCAGCAATCGAAGCTATTCTTCGGCGCGCTGTCGCGCCGGGGCCTGGAGGTCGGATGGCGAAGGCAGCGCCGAGCATTGTCACCCATGCCGGCGCCTTCGCCGGACGATTGTCGCCGGGAACGCGGCCGGCGCTCGTCGTCATCGACATGGTCAACGCCTATCTCGATCCGTCGGCGCCGCTTTTCCTTGGGGACGCCGGCTCAATTGCGCTCGGATCGGCGAAGCGCTTGTGCGATGCAGCACGACGGGCCGGCGCGCCAGTGTTCCTGACGTCGGTCGAATATGACGCGCGCGGCGTCAGCGGCGGCCTTTTCTACAGGAAGGTGCCGGCGCTCTCCTGTTTCATCAAGGGATCGCCCCTGGCCGCCTTCCCGGCGGGCCTCGCCGCGGATGGCGACGCTGTCATTGTCAAGCAATACGCCAGCGCCTTCTTTGCAACGTCGCTCGCCTCGACCCTTTGCGCGCTCGGCATCGACACGGTCCTGTTGTGCGGGTTTTCGACAAGCGGATGCGTCAGGGCGAGCGCTGTTGACGCCATCCAGCATGGCTTTGCGCCGTTCGTCGTCCGCGACGCCTGCGCAGACAGAGCGGCGGCGCCGCATGCCGCGAATCTCCAAGATATCGCCGCCAAATATGGCGAGGTGATCGACGAAGAGGCGGCGAAGGCGATTCTCGCGCCTGTTCGTCCGGCCGGTTAACTCCGGCCGGGGCGTGTGACTCTTGGGCTTTTGGGGCTTTGCCAAAGGGCGCGAATTGTATACATTTATAGATAACGTTCGGCCTACGCGGCAGGGGCGGCGACCAGCCGGAACGACATCGGGAGCGGGAAATCATGCGGAAAATATCAGCTTTTCGAACGGCGCTGCTGTGCGGAGCGGCCGGTTTTGGGGCGATCGCGCCGGCAGCGGCGCAGACGGACGACGAGATCATCGTCACAGCGCGGCGCAAGGCGGAAAATATTCAAGACGTTCCGGGCTCGATCACCGCGCTCACGGACGAGACGCTGCGCAAGGCGGGCGTCGAGCGGGTTGAGGATTTCATCGGCCTTACTTCCGGCGTGACGCTGGTCAATTCGGCGGAAGTCGGCGACACGCAGGTCAATATTCGCGGCATCAACGGCGCACGCGACGCGGAAAACAGTTTCGCGTTTCTGATCGACGGCGTTCTTTATACGAATCCCGCCGCCTTCAATCGCGAATATACGGACCTCAGACAGATCGAAATCTTCAAGGGGCCGCAGGGCGCGATCTACGGCCGCAATGCCGCCGCCGGCGCGATCATCGTGACAACAAGCACGCCAGGCAACGAGCTAGCCGGCGGCATGACGGTCAGCTACGCCGAAGATGACACGATCCTCGCAAAGGGCTCCCTGTCCGGGCCGATTGTCGAAGACCAGCTATTCTATCGAATTTCCGGCGACTACCGAAAGACTGACGGCTTTTATCGCAACAGTTTCCTCGGCGACACGCCGACCATCGATGCGTTTGAGGGCTACAACATCAACGGGAGGTTGCTGTTCACCCCCACCGAGCGGCTCAGCGTCGATATGAAAGCGCGGTACGGTCAGGTCGACGCAAACTCGATCGTATTCAACGCAAACTTCCATCTGCCGGTTTTCGCCGGGGCGACAAGCACGCCGTCCGCCGATCTGGATGTCAACGAACACCCGTTCATATTTCAACCCAATGTCACTTCCGACAATGATCAGGAATCTCTGGAAATTTCCGGAAAATTCGATCTTGAAATGAGCGGCGCCACCCTGACCGGATGGGCGCTCTACAGCGATATCGACAACAATCTGATTGCGGACGGCACTTCTGCGGCGTTCGGGTTTTATAACAACGATCCGGTTTGCCAGCAGACCGTCGCGGACTTCAACGCGCAAGGATTTCAGCTGCCGCCGCCGACATTTTTCGGACAGATTCCGGTCGGCGTCATCTTCGCCCCGAACGGGTCGTTTCTTGGCGCGTATACGCCGTCGACCTGCGACGGCATTCAAGAGCAGTTGCGCAACCAGTCGGATTTCAGCGCCGAATTGCGTCTTGCCTCAAATGGCGAAGGACCTTTTGGCTGGATGATCGGCGGCTATTTTCTCGACATCAGCCGACAGGTCGGGGTTTCCCTCAATCGCGACGGCGGCGGGCCGGTGACGCGCGGGCTTTTGCAATTGAGCGGCCCAAATCGGACGGATGCTCTCGCATATGACGATTTTGACAGCACCGTATACGCCGTATTCGGCTCCGCCGATTACGCCGTAACCGAAAGCATCGAATTATCCGCGGCGCTTCGCTATGACGTTGAAGAGCGGCGCGTTTCGAATCTTGTTCCGACCGATGCGCGTCAATCTGTGATCGATTTGAATTTCGACACCATTTTTGACGATCCGCTCAACCCGGGTCTGTCCAGCCTTGTCAATCCGACTGGAACGATTCCGGATCAGGAAGATACGTTCAAGCAGCTACAACCCAAAATCTCCGCCACCTGGGACGTGACCGGCGACGCGACGTTGTTTGCGAGCTGGGGCGTCGGGTTCAAGGCCGGCGGCTTCAACAATTCCGGCAGCGCCGCAACTGTGAATATCTTCAACAATGCGCTCATATCCACGGTCACCGGAACTGATTTCGCCGCATTGATCGGCAGCGACCTTCCGATCATCGAAGACAACTATGACAAGGAGCGCTCCAGCGCCTTCGAAGCCGGTTTCAAGGCGTCGGCCCTCGATGGACGCGTGCGCCTTTCCGGCGCCGGCTACTACACCGACGTGACGGACATGCAGTTCTTCGAATTTTTCGTCGGCGGATTCGGCTTGCTGCGCGTCGTTTCGAATATCGACGAAGTTGAAATCATCGGATTCGAAGTCGGCGCTGAAGCGGCGGTGACCGATTTCCTGAATTTGTACGCCGGCTTCAATTATACGGACAGCGAGATCAAGGCGAACAGCTCGCGACCGGACACCGTCGGCAACAAGTCGCCCTATACGCCCGACTACACAGTGAATTTCGGCGGCGACGTGTCCTTTCCGATCGCCAGCGGCGTTGAGTTTCTGGTTCGCGCCGATGCGCAGGTGATCGGCCCGACCTGGTTCCACACGGTTCAGGGAGGCGATCGCGCGACCATTTTCAACCCGCTTTTCGAACTCGGCTTCGGCGCCGGCGCCGGCGGGCTTGGAACCGGCAATTTCGTGAACGCGCAGCGCGACACTTATCTGACGCTTGATATGCGCGCGGGCATCCAGGGCGATCACTGGTCGTTGATGGCGTTCGCCAGCAATCTGACCAATGAAAATTACCTTGAAGAAGTCATCCCGGCGCCTGAATTCGGCGGCT
Organism: Parvularculaceae bacterium; assembly: GCA_041739835.1. GTDB lineage: Bacteria > Pseudomonadota > Alphaproteobacteria > Caulobacterales > Parvularculaceae > Amphiplicatus. The sequence continues at coordinate 20,582 of JBGSNB010000037.1, forward strand.
CATTCCTGGCTCCGGGAACCCGGCGGCGCTTCGGCGTGGAAGCGGCCTATCGTTTCTAGGGTGCGGAAATCATCGAGGTTGAAGCCGCGGGTCCTCGCTCAAAATGCGGCCGCTCGATTTCGCGGCGGCCGGAAGTCTCCGCTGATGTTCATTTGCTGAAGGAAGATCGACCATGAAGAAATTCGTCATTGCATTGACGGCCCTGATTGTCGGCGCGACGGCCGCCTTTGCGTCAGCTGCCGGTTTTGTCGGCAATACGATTGTCACGACGACCGACACTTGGGGCGAGTTAGCGTTCTATGTCGCGCCGGACGGCTCGTATGAATCCTCAAGCGGCGGCTCCGGATCCTGGTCCTATGACGGATCGACGCTTTGCTTTGACGACCTTTGCGGCCCGTTCGATGGCTCAAAAGGCCCGGGCGACAGCTGGAGCGATACGGCTTGGGACGGTAATGGCGAGGCGGAAATCTCGATTGAAGCGGGCAACGCCCTCTAAGACGAATCGCACTCCGATCCCGTTCTGAGCGCGCCCTTGGCTTGTTCCGGCGCGGCGATTGAAATTCCGGCGGCCCGGCTGAGAGGCGCACTGGCGCGGCATAGCAAACCGTGAGCCGCGCGACGTCGCCAGATACAACCTCGCTTGAATGCTCCTCCGAAATTGTCGGATGGAGCCGAGGGGCAATGTAAATCGCCGACTTTCTTTTATAGAAAAATTCGGCCAGGTCCGAGACAGCGGATCATTGAGGTTGTTGAGTCGCAAGTGCGGGAAATGTAGCGAAAACAGCAATGTATCAGCAGCGAAAGATCCGGCCCGGGCTCCGGGCCCCGCGTCCTGTGCGACGCGCAAGTCGACAAGCTTGTCAAATTCGCCGATAGTTTACAGAAATTTGCGGTGTATAGCGGGAGGAATGCTGCATATGCGAAAGCCATCGCTAGGCTTCTGGCGCCTCTGGAACATGTGCGTTGGCTTCTTCGGCATTCAGGTCGGATTCGGACTTCAGAACGCGAATGTCAGCCGCATCTTCCAGACCCTTGGGGCGGAAGTCGATTCGCTGCCCATTTTGTGGATCGCGGCGCCGCTGACCGGACTGCTCGTCCAGCCGATCGTCGGCCATATGAGCGACAAGACCTGGGGCAGGCTCGGACGCCGCCGACCCTATTTCTTCTATGGAGCGCTGGCGACGACGGCGGCGCTGATCGCAATGCCGCATTCTCCTTGGCTTTGGTTCGCAGCCGGCATGCTCTGGATCATGGACGCGTCGATCAACGTGACCATGGAACCGTTCCGGGCGTTTGTCGGCGACATGCTTCCGCATCGTCAAAGAACGCAAGGCTTCGCCATGCAGAGCTTTTTCATTGGTCTTGGCGCGGTGCTCGCCTCCGCGATGCCCTGGATACTGTCGAACTGGTTCGGCGTCAGCAACACCGCGGAGCCGGGCCAGGTCCCGCCATCCGTGAAATACGCGTTTTACGCCGGGGCCTTTTTCGTGCTGGTCAGCGTCATGTGGACGGTCTTTTCGACGCGAGAATATTCTCCGGAGGAGCTGCGCCGTTTCGAAGAGGCTGAAGAGGGCGCCCGGTCTGGAGCCTCAGCGTCATCGATTGTAAGGCCGTCAGTCGGCGCGTTCTTTCGAAGCGGCGGCGTATGGCTTGTTCTCAGCGGCGTTGTGACAGTGATGATCGCGCAATGGTCGCTTCAAAAGGAGCTTTATGTGCTCAGCGTCGGCGGCGTTGCTTTCGGCCTGATGCAGATCGCCGCCGGCCTTCTGCGCCAGCGCGGCAAGGCGAATAACGCTTTCTCGGAGATTCTGGACGACCTTTTCATGATGCCGAAGACCATGAGGCAACTTGCGTTGGTTCAGTTTTTCTCCTGGTTTTCGCTATTCTCCATGTGGATTTACACGACCGCGGCCATTACCGCCCGTCATTACGGGACGAGCGACCCGACGACGGCGGCCTATAATGAAGGCGCCGACTGGGTCGGGATTCTGTTCGCTGTCTACAATGGCGTTGCAGCGATCGCCGCTTTCGCTATTCCGGTTCTGGCCGCAAGGACGAGCCGCAATGTTGCGCACGCTTTGTGTCTGCTCTGCGGCGCCGCGGGTTTTACGTCGTTTTATGTGATAGATGATCCTCGCTATTTGTGGGTGTCGATGATCGGAATCGGCGTCGCCTGGGCTTCGATCCTCTCTGTCCCTTATGCGATTCTCTCTGGGTCGTTGCCCGCGCATAAAATGGGCGTTTATATGGGGATCTTCAATTTCTTTATCGTGATCCCGCAACTTACGGCGGCGAGCATACTCGGCGTGCTTGTGAGGGGTCTCTTTGACGGCCAGGCGATCTATGCATTGTTGCTTGGCGCGGCCAGTCTCGTCGTCGCGGCGGCGGCGACCCTGCTGGTCAATGATTTGGCGATCAAGAAGGGCGGCGCAAATGCGGCCCGTGATGCGGCGGCGGCGAACTGATGGACGAGAGAGGTGAAAGAGCGCGCGGCGCGCGCCTTGAGGATTTGGCGGCGATTGCGGGCGTATCAATCGCGACGGTGTCGCGCGCGCTCAATAACAGTCCAGCTGTCCGCGAGGAGACGAAGCGCCGAATCTGGAAACTGGCGCGTGAGAACAATTACTCATTCCGTCCGCACATGCCGACGATCCTGTCTGGCGCCTCCGCCACGATCGCGATCGTCATCCCTACGCCGCTCGGCCGAAAGGGCAGCCTCGATGATCCGTTCTACATGGAGCTGATCGGCGGCGTCGGGGAGGCGGCGCGCGAATTGGGTTGCGACATTCTCATTTCACACGTCGCGCCGAAGAACTTCGATGATCTCTCCGAAATCATGGAGACCAGCCGCGCAGAGGGCGTGATCTTCCTGGGACAGAGTTTTCTGCATGATCGCTTCAACAGGCTGGTCGAAAACGGGCATCGCTTTGTCGTTTGGGGCGCGGACTTGCCTGGGCAGCGCTACTGTTCAATCGGCAGCGACAACATCAAGGGCGGCAAGCGCGCCACGTCGCATCTATTGCGGCTCGGACGCCGGCGAATCGCTTTTTTTGGCGACACCGAGGCGCCGGAAGTGCAGCAGCGCTACGCCGGCTATTTGCAGGCGCTTCAGGAGGCGAATGTCGCGTTCAACAAGGACCTTGTCGCGCCGGTCCATTTCGAAATCGAGTCGGCGGAGGATGCGGTTGAACGGCTGTTGTCGATGAATGCCGGATTTGACGCGGTTTTCGGCGCCAGCGACCTGATCGCCATTGGCGCGATCCGCGGCCTTGTTCGTCGCGGCGTCTCGGTTCCGGAGGAATGCTCCGTGGTCGGTTATGACGACATACTCCTCGCCAGATACAGCCATCCTTCCTTGACGACGATCTCGCAAGACATGTCCAAGGCGGGGCGTCTGCTCGTATCGCGATTGCTGAATTCGACGGAAGGCGGGGACAACAGGTCCGAACGCTTGCCGACCGAACTGATTGTTCGCGAGTCTTGCGGCGCCTAGGACTTTAACCGACCTGACAGAATCAGATCGGATAAAGCTCCAGTTTTGCACCGGTCGCATTTTCTGGCGATCGACCGGGTCCGCATGACCGGAAAACGCTCTAACGCGCCAGATAACCTGAAAACGCGGGAAGTCTTCCCGGCGGCGCACCGCTGGCCCGATCGATCCCGGTTGCGATAATCACCTCCGATGCGACGTCGTCCGGCATCCACGACGACTCTTCTTCGCCAATGTTGAAAACGCAAACAATGCGGTCGCCCTCATAGAGGCGTGAAAAGGCGATGACGCCGTCCGGAGCGTCGTAAAAGCTGACAGAACCAAGGCGCAGCGTGTCGCTCGCGCGTCGAAGCCGGATCAGCCGCTTGACAAAATTCAGCGTCGATCGGGGATCGGCCTCCTGCAAATCGATCGAAAGAGCGTCATGGCGCGGGTCGACTGGGAGCCAAGGATTGGCGACAGAAAAGCCCGAATTGGCGGCGCCGTGTCGCCATGGCATGGGCGTGCGCGCGCCGTCGCGGCCGAGCGTCAATGGCCAGTTGGCGATCGCCTCGGGATCCTGAAGCGCCTCGAAAGCCACATCGCCTTGCGGCAGGCCAAGTTCCTCTCCCTGATAGATGAAGATGTTGCCGCGCAGGCTCACCAGCAGCATGGCGTAGAGGCGCGCCGCACGGTCGAGGTCCTTTTCGCGCGCCCAGCGGCTTACGGCGCGCGGCGCGTCATGGTTGGAAAACGCCCATGAGGGCCATCCTTCGCCCGGCGCCCCCGTCCACGCCATCACTGATTTCTCGGCTTGCGTCGCCGAAAGTTTATCCGGATACAGAAAGTCAAAGCTATAGGCGGAGCTTAGGCGCTTGCCGTTCGCCGTGAACGCCTTCATTTCGGCGAGCGGCTCCGGACCGCCGACTTCCGCCACAGTGAAAACGCCGTCATATTCATCGACAACGCTTCGAATACGTTCAAGAAACGACACGATCGCCGGATGCGACATATTGTATGTATGCGATTGATAATCGAATGGGCGGTTCAGTTTTCGCCCGTCGCGCGGCGCCGGCGGATTGTCGCGCAGCGCCGGATCGTGCATCGAGAAATTCAGAGCGTCAAGGCGAAATCCGTCGACCCCGCGGTCGAGCCAGAACCGCGCAACGCTGAGGATCGCCTCCTGGGTCTCTTCATTGTGGAGGTTGAGATCGGGTTGGCTTGCGAGAAAATTGTGAAAATAATATTGGCGCCTCCGACTGTCCCAGGTCCAAGCGGGCCCTCCAAAGACCGACTGCCAGTTGTTGGGCGGCGCGCCGTCTTCTTTCGGATCCGCCCAGACATACCAGTCGGATTTTGCGTTATTTCGGTCCCGCCGGCTCTCGCTAAACCAAGGGTGCGCGTCGGAGGTGTGCGAATAGACCTGATCGATGATGACCTTGAGCCCCAGCCGGTGCGCCTTCGCGATCAGCAGGTCGAAATCGTGGAGGCTCCCGAAGATCGGATCGACGTCGCAAAAATCAGACACGTCATATCCGAAATCCCGCATCGGCGATGTAAAGAAGGGCGACAACCATACGCCATCGACGCCCAGGCTTGCGACATAATCGAGGCCTTCGATAATTCCTGCGAGGTCGCCGACCCCATCGCCATTCGAATCTTTGAAACTGCGTGGATAGATCTGATAAATGACGGTTCCGCGCCACCACTCGAATCCGGCGGCGGCTGCCGGCTCAGCCTTGACGGCGCAGGTCGGTCTTCCCGGCGTCATTCCGGCGATTCCCACTTATTGGATTTGCACACAATAAATCCCAGATCCGGTACGGAAACGTTAACGGCTCCTGGGGCCGTTGATCTTCTTGCGCATTTTCCGGCTATGGCTTTCCACGACTCCGAACGCGGGTCGACTGCGATGTTGAGATTGCGGGCGACGTCAGACGTGTTGAAGACAACCAGGTACTCGCCGCCTTGCTGATCGAGGCGGGACGCCGCAAGGACGCCGCCATCGACTTCCGCCGCGCGCAGGATCTGCGGGCCGCGACGCAAAGCCTCGTTGCTCTTGTAGAGGACGGCCAGATTGGCGATATGGCGATAAAGAGGATGACGCCGATCAAAGTTGGAATCGGCGGTCGTGGCGTCAGTTCCGATAAGATCGTTATCGTTGTAGGTCTCGACCTGGCTTGGGAACATATCCTCCCGCGCAGCCTGATCATTGCCGTCGCTGTTGAAGCCTTGCTCATCGCCGGCATAGATCACCGGAACGCCGCGAAGCAAAAACATCATCGCATGGGCGAGCTTGAGGCGTGCGAGTTTTTCCGCATCGTCCGCGTCAGGATGTTTTTGAGTTATGAAGGTCGCGAACCGTCCCATATCATGGTTGCCAATGAAAACCGGCAAGCGTCGGGCTGTGTCTTCTCCGCCCTCGTAGAGAGCGTCCGCCTCAAACAGCTCGGCCAGGCGCTGCGTCGGCGCGCCATTGACAACCACATCCTGAACTGCGGACTGGAATGCGAAATCCAGCACTTGAGGCAGTCTGTCGACGCGGCTATGCCGGGCGAGTCCAGCGGCGCTTGGATTATAGGCTTCGCCGAAAATGTAGAAATTCGAAACGCCGACGGCTTTCGCGCGATCCAGCATCGCGCTCGTGAATTTCCGCCAGAATTCCGGCGCAACATGCTTTGCGGTATCGATGCGCATGCCGTCGATGCGATATTTCTCGATCCAGTCGCCGTAAATTTCGATGAATCCGTCAAGAACGCGCGGGTCTTCCGTCAGGAGGTCGTCTAGCCCGCTGAAGTCTCCATAAAGCGCACTTTCTCCGACCCAGTTTGAATCGCCGCGATTGTGATAGTATCGCGGGTTGTTCAGCCATGCGGGCGTTTTGGCGTTCTCTTCGCCTGCCGGCACATAGGGCGTGTAGGCATAGTCGGCGCGCGTGAGCCTTTCAAAATTGCGCTCGGTCTGGAATGGCGGCCTGTCGCCCAGAAATCCCGGATTTATTTTCTCGCCGTTGACCGCGCCTCTCGTGGAATAGGGGAAGTTCGCTTTGTCGCGATAAGGGCATCCCTCGGCTGGCTTGTCTTGGCCAACATAATCCGGATCGTGGCATTCGCGCATGCGGATGACGTCAGCGGTGTGGTTCGTGATGATGTCGAGATAGACCTTGATCCCGCGTGCGTGCGCCGCTTCGACGAGGGCCCGCATGTCGTCGTTCGTTCCGTAATGCGGATCGACTTGCGTGAAGTCCGTGATCCAATAACCGTGATAACCTGCGGTCTCTTCGCCGGACGGCCCCTGAACCGGCTTGTTCTTGTAGATCGGCCCAAGCCAGATTGCGGTCGCGCCAAGACCTTCAACATAATCAAGGCGCGAGATCAGTCCCTCAAGGTCCCCGCCGTGGAAGAACCCTTTATGCGTCGGGTCAAATCCCGTTTGCAGCCGGTCCCCTCGAATGCCGCCGTGGTCATTGTCGCGGTCGCCATTCTCGAAGCGATCTGGAAGCAGGAAGTATATCACTTCGTCTTCAGCGATGCGTCCAGCGTACGCGCCTGCGCCGGCGGCGATCGCTGGCGCATTCGCGGCGATGCCAAAAAAAGATGATGAACACACGGCGGCAAGGAGCGCCTTGCGCAGGATCGTGTTTAGCGGCAATGGATCTTCCTTTATGGTCGCGCCTTTCCGGGGCCTGTCAGAGTGCCAAATTGCGCATGACTTTGCAATAATTTACATGCCCACGGACAGAACATGCGACTGGCCGGGTCGGCCGCCCATGCTTGAAACTCTTCTTAAATCTTCTGATAATCAGTCGCTGCGCGACCTGATTTCAACTGCTAGCCTTGGTCAGCCTATCGGATAGTGCGTGATCCGGTCGTTTGACGACACCTATTGCAGGGTTTTTCATCGGAGGCCTGGGCGTGGTCGCCGGGCTGGACATTTAGGCGTCGGGCGGCGGCGTCGCCAGTTCGGTCGGGCCTTCGGGAGAGTAATCTAGATCGCCTGAAGGGCTAGTCGTTGCTTGGTCGGACCAGGATTGCGAAGAGCCGGTGATTCCGCTCTTTCACCCGACGCCAACGCCTTCTGGTCGGCGCAGCAGTGTACGAAGAAGAGCGGGAAGGGAAGACGCGAAAGGCATGTCCAGAAAGACAGGTCCTCTTGAAAGCATTGTCATCGTCGGCGGCGGCAGCGCCGGATGGATGACGGCGGCGGCGCTCTCAGATGCGCTGGGCCGGGCTTGCGCCATAACCGTCATTGAGTCCGAAGCCATCGGCACGGTCGGCGTCGGCGAAGCGACCATCCCGCCAATAAGGTTTTTCAATCACCGACTGGGGATCGACGAAGCGACGTTTGTTCAAGAAACCAGCGGCTCGTACAAACTGGGCATCGAGTTCGTCGACTGGTGCCAGATCGGCCGCCGCTATTTCCATCCATTCGGCCAGCACGGCGCGGAGTTCGACATCGTGCCGTTCTATCACTTCTGGATGCGAGAGTTTCTCGCAGGTCGCGTCAAGGGCCAGATCGACGACTACTCGATGGCCTTCGCAATGGCTAAAGCGGGTAAGTTTTCTCATCCACTGAAGGATCGCCGGCAAATCCAGTCGACTTTCGATTACGCCTACCATTTTGACGCTGGCCTCTACGCGCAGTTTCTCCGGCGTTATTCCGAGGCGCGCGGCGTCACGCGCATTGAAGGACGTATCGCCAGCGTCGAACGGGACGGCGAGACGGGAATCATCACCGCTCTGGCGCTGGACGACTCACGTATTGTCGAGGGGGAATTCTTCGTCGACTGCAGCGGTTTTCGAGGGTTGCTCATCGAGGAGGCGTTGCAAGCTGGCTATGATGATTGGCGCCAATGGCTTCCTTGCGATCGCGCGGTCGCAGTTCCGTGCGCCAAAGTCGGCGACATGACGCCCTATACGCGGTCTACTGCCAAAGCCGCGGGCTGGCAATGGCGCATTCCGCTGCAACATCGTACCGGAAACGGCTATGTGCATTGCAGCGAGCATATCTCGGAAGACGAGGCGACTTCGGTGTTGCTCGGGTCGCTCGACGGTGTGGCGAGGGGCGAGCCTCGTATTTTGCGCTTCACGACCGGCAAGCGGCGCGCCTACTGGAAGAAGAACTGCGTCGCGATCGGACTTTCCGCCGGTTTCATGGAACCGCTGGAATCAACCAGCCTGCATCTCATTCAGTACGGTGTTTTGCGGCTGATCGCCCTGCTGCCGGACAAGGAAATGTCGCCGCTGCTGGCGGCAGAATATAATGCACAGACCACGGCCGAGTATGAACGCATCCGCGATTTCCTGATTTTGCATTACAAGGCGACGGAGCGCGACGACTCGCCGCTCTGGCGCTATTGCGCGACAATGAGCATTCCGGACAGTCTCCGGTACAAGATCGATCATTTCCGGAATTACGGGATTCTGGTTTCCGACGAACGCGAACTCTTCAATAATCCGAGCTGGATTGCGGTCTATCTCGGTCAGAACGTTTTTCCTCTGCGCGCGCCGGCGCTCGCCGAAATGCGCGCGACGCCGGTCAAAGACCGTTTCGAAGCAATTGCAAAGGCGATGAAAGAAGCTGTCTCGGCGATGCCGAGCCACGAGTCTTTCGTCGCCACGCATTGCCGCAGCTTACAACCCTGACCGCCGGTTAGGCCGAAAAAAGGCCCGCCGGGAGTTTGGCGGGCCTTTCCACAAAGAGTTCTGCGGGAGGCTAGAACTCTTTCTTGATGGTCACATTGAACGTCCGCCCGTAAAGCTCGTGGCGGCTGGGGAAAGTCCCGACGACGGGCTGGGACCTGTCCCTGTTCTGGAAGAGATCGTTCTGCGTAACGAATGGCTCGTTCGTTATATTGAAGACCTCGAACTGAATGCCGAAACCGTTGAGGGCTCCTCGTTCGAAGCGGTAGCCGATCTGACCATCGACGATCGTTTCAGCCTGCGCGTCCGCGCCGCTGAGCGAACCGTCGAAGTTCTGGATTTCAGAGAGGAACGGCCCGCGATGCCGCGCGCTCAACTTCGCCTGTACGCCGTTCTTCTCGTAAAAGATGTCGCCGGCCCAAGTTGTCTTGGAATAGCCCGGGATATCGACGGTACCGAGGCCAGATGGGTCCGTGATTTCGCCGTCGGCGTAAGTGTAGCTGAAGCTTGCGCCAAATCCGTCGAATTTTTCGGTGAAATCCTTGAGGTCGAGGCGCAGCGTCGCTTCAACGCCCGTAATGCGACCGTCAGAGAAGTTGATCGGACCATCCAATCTTGCTGTCGCGAGTTCAGGGCTGGACGTGAGAATTGAACCAAATCCCGCGTTTTCGATTTGTTGCGTGATGTCGAGCGTCTGGTTGAAATTGACGACCCAGTCCGACAATTCCTTGTGGAAGAACGCGACGGCGAGGGCCGAGGTCCGCGAGAAATACTTCTCGATTGACACGTCGTACGACGTTGATCTGTACGGCCTCAAATTCGGATTGCCGCCGCTGATGTTGAAGCAGACAAGCGAAGGCGGATTAAACGCAAGAACGGTGTCCGGAATACCGTCCATATCCGTATCGACGCAGCTAAGCGCATTAACCGTGAGGTTCTGATTCGCGGCGATCTGATCAAGCCGTGCACGCGTGATCGTTTGTGCGAAGGCGAGCCTGACAAATGTGTCCGGCATCACCTCGAAAGCGATATTCACGCTCGGCAGCCAATCAGTATAACTGTCGGTGACATCGTTGATGGAGCCGATGATCGTGCCGACCGAGGATTGCGTCGTGTCGACATACTGGAAGCCGGCGTTTCCGGTGACCGGAATTGAGCCGAGTTCCGCTGCGATATCGAGCATGAGGTAGCCGGTGTGGACTTCTTCCTTCACCGTCCATTCGGTGTCGAATGTCGCTTTCTCAAGCAGATACGTGCCGTCCGTCAGGAAGCTCGACGGATCGTAGGCGATAATGTCCATGCCGATCGAGCCGGAATTGGTCGAGCCAATAATCGATCCAGCCGGGATAGGGAGCACGCCGCCGGAAAAGAGGCCTGACGCGCGAATGAAGTCTTCATTCGAGTCGAAATTCTTTTCGCGTTCGGTGTAGATGTAGCCGAACTTGACATTGGAGATTGGGCCGGCGTCGACCTCGTAATTGGTCTCGGCGCGAATCTGATGCAGCTCGTCGTCGATCTGCGGCCGCTTGATGAAGCCGACCTGGCCCCATCCGCCCGGATCGGTAAGGAGAACCGTCGACGGATCGGTGTAGTCCAGCGTGTGATCAATGCTGTATTGTCCATCGGACGGAAATCTGAAGAGCAACGTATCTCTTGGCCCAGGATTGCCGGCGCCAATGCCAAATCCGGTTCCTGCGTAGGACTCGTAATCGATGTCCGATCGATCGAGCGTCGAGTAGCCATAGTCCAGCATCACGCTGAGGCGCTCGGTGAACCGGTAAGACGTGTTGGCGCCGATGGCGAAGATTTCCGCAGTGTTGCCTTCGGTGTCCGTTCTGAGGATCGGCCACACGCCCGAATACTGAGCCGCTTCGGCGAAGGGACCTGCGCCGACGGCGCCGTCAAAATTGACTCCGTTCGCCCAAGAGGCGATCGGAGTTTCCGTGCCGCGGAATATGCCCGAATCCGTCGTGTCAGTGTAGAAAGCGTCGAGACTCGCCTGAAAACGGTCATTGGGTTCGAATTGCAAGGCGCCGGTGAGCGAGGTGCGTTCGAACTCGCGCGAGACGACGCCTTGACGCGGGTTATCCGCAGGATAGTAAAGTCCGTTTGCGTCGATCGCGACCTGGCCGTTATCAGTTTTCAATTCACGCGAAAAGAAATGGGTTGGGTTCGACTGCTGTGTAACGCCGATCGCCCATCCAAGCGTACCGGCGTCATTCTGGTCGATGTAGGAGCCAAAGAGGCGGTATCCCTTGTCGCTGACATCCGGATTGAGTTCGCCGTTGCCGCTAAGGACCCCTGTCGCCGAAAGATTGATCTTTCGATCCTTGAATTTGAGCGGCCGGATTGTACGCAAATCCACGGATCCGGCAATGCCGGTCGCTGACAGTGTGGCGTTCGGCGTCTTGTAGACGACGCCCTGCGAGATCAGTTCCGAAGGGAATTGATCAAACTCGATCCCGCGATTGTTGCCGGCGGAGACGACTTCGCGGCCGTTGAGGAGCGCAAGCGAAAAATCCGGGCCGAGACCGCGGATGGAAACCTGTTGCGACCGGCCGCGCACGCGCTGCGCCGTGACGCCAGGAAGGCGCGCCAAAGCATCGGCGATGGAAAGGTCCGGCAGCTTGCCGATATCTTCCGACGAAATCGCCTCGACAATGCCGGGGGCTCTCTTCTTTTCGTCGAGCGAATTCTGGATCGAACTTCTGATGCCGGTGACGACGATTTCATCGTCTCCCGATTCGTCGGCGGCGTCCTGTGCTAAAGCCGGCGCCGTCGCCATCAACGCAAGGCAGGTTGCGGCGCCGCACAGCAAACGCGACTTGGTCGTGGTTTTGGTCAAGAACATGATTGGCCCTCCCAATGATGCCATGGAATTATTTTTTTTCGCATTTTTACATAGCGGATTTTAGGCCGGCCTCAAATGTCTATTTTGGGTAGCCAATATCGCACTACCTCGGCGTGACGACTCGCCGCAGGTGGTAAAAACGTAGACATAACAATGTATTATGTGAAAATCGTTGAGATGAGCATGGTTCGCCCTGGCGACATTTCGAGCCGGTGCGGCGATTCTGCAACACACTAATTTCTGCGGCGCGCGCTACTGGGCGAACATCGAAAACGCTCAATAGAGTTGTGCCCGGTCGCCCGCTGACGCGAGCGCATTCTAGCGAAATTCCGAGTATTGTGCGATTTTGTTTCCTTCCTTTGCGCCGAGTAGCAGCCGTTACGTCGACTTACGCCTGGCGGGCGATCAACATTCAGGCTGCCTGCGCGAGGAGAGTCGGATGAATCTTAGCTGCAAAATCACCGGGTCCGAGATCGGAATGCGCGAATTCGGTATGGAAAAACATAGGGTTATCTCGATCAACGCGTTTCTCGAAGTCCCCGACGCGGCGATCGAACTGGCATGTTTGCATGATTTTACATCAGTCACGCCGCAATATCCGGACATTCGCGCGCCGATCCCGGGCGCGACGCTCGACAGCTGGCGCAATGCCTTGACGCCGATCCTGAATGCGCAATTCGGGAACGCAGATACCCGTTGGGATATTCATGGATGGCATTCGATCGTGACGCGGGCGCCGGAGCAGCTGCTGCCGATCCAACGCCTGCCGCATGTTGACGGTCTCGATCCCGAGCAAGTCGCAATGATGCTGTATCTGCATCACACGCCGCATGGCGGCACAGCGTTCTTCCGACACAGGGCGACCAGATTTGAGTCGCTCTCCGCCGACAGGTTTCCCGTCTACAAGAAAAGCCTCGAAGGCGAGGCGGCGGCGCACGGGCTTCCGCCCCGCCGCTATGTCGCGGACGGCGCGCCGTCTTTCGAGCGCATCCATGTGGAAGTAGGCGACTTCAACCGCGCGATCTTCTATCGCGGCAATATATTTCACAGCGGCGTGATCGATCATGAGAGCGCCCTGCCATCCGATCCGCGAAACGGGCGTTATACAATCAACGCCTTTCTCAGGCCGAAAGCGGGAGTTTGAAGAACTACCAACGCGCGGAGCTTGGCGGGCCGGCGATGATTAGCGAAGCTGAGGACGGATGAACGAAGAGCGATTGAGGAAACTGGTCATCGTCGGCGGCGGAACGGCCGGATGGATCGCTGCCGCCGCTTTTTCGCGCCTGTTATCACCGCCGCTTGAAATCGAGCTTGTCGAATCTGAAGCGATCGGAACGGTCGGCGTCGGCGAGGCGACAATTCCCCAGATCATCCGGCTGAACGCCATCCTCGGTCTAGATGAATACGACTTCGTCCGGCGCACATACGGGACGTTCAAACTTGGCATTGAATTTGTCGGTTGGGGCGCGCCGGGCGAGCGCTATCTCCACACATTCGGCGACGCCGGCATCAATCTCGGTAATACGCATTTCCACCACTATTGGCGGCGCTATGCGCTCGCAGGCGGAAAGAACTCGCTTTGGCATTACTCCTTGCACGTCCAGGCGGCGCGCAATGGGAAATTTGGAAGGCTCGATCGGGTCGGCAATACCGCCATGACCGGGCTCGCCTACGCCTACCATTTCGACGCCGGGCTTTATGCGGCGTACCTCCGCGACTATGCGCAAAAACGGGGGGTCGTCCGAAGCGAAGGTGTCGTTCGATCAGTTGAGCGCGAGCCTCAGAATGGCGACATACTGAGCGTGACGCTCGATGACGGGCGCGTTGTCGCCGGCGACTTCTTTATTGATTGCACCGGCTTTCGGGCGATGCTTCTCGGCGAAGCGCTTGGCGCCGGTTATGAAGACTGGTCGAAATGGCTTCCCTGCAATCGCGCATTCGCTGTTCCGAGCGAGCGGATTTCGCCGCTTCCCCCGTTCACGCGCGCGACGGCGCGACCTGCCGGATGGCAATGGCGCATTCCGCTGCAGCATCGCACTGGAAATGGCCATGTTTTCTGCGACGCCTTCACGTCAAACGACGACGCGGCAGGGCTGCTGCTCGAAAATCTCGAAGGCAAGGCTCTGGACGAGCCGAGGCTGCTCAAGTTCCGCACCGGCCGCCGGACGATTTTCTGGTCACATAATTGCGCAGCGATCGGGTTGTCGAGCGGCTTTCTGGAACCGCTCGAATCAACCAGCATTCATCTCATTCAATCGAATGTCGGCCGCCTGATCAGCCTGCTTCCCCGCGATCGGGGCTATGCGGCCGAACGCGACGAATATAATCGCCGGACCGCGCAGGAATTCGAGCAGGTTCGCGATTTCCTCATTCTGCACTACAGCCGGACGACGCGCGAGGACACTGAATTCTGGAAATACTGCAAGAACATGTCCGTACCGGAGTTGCTGACGGAGAAGATCCGGCTATTTGCGTCATCGGGCCGGCTCGGTCGCGATGTCGACGACCTGTTCAAGGATTCCAGCTGGACGCAAGTGATGTTAGGACAGGGCGTGACGCCTCGCGGCTATAGTCCAATGGCGGACAAGATCACTGATGGCGAACTGCATGAGTTTCTAGCCAATGTCCGCAAGGTGATTGATCGAGCGGTTACAGGGCTCGCGACACATGACGAGTTCATCAAAGAGAATTGCGCAGCGCAGGTTTATGAGCGGAATTGAGAGCGGCGCGCGCAACCATGCGACCGTCGCTATGGTTTTTGCGCTTGTCGCTGCGGACGTCTATGGAGGAGGGAGGAGTGCGCCGCCTGCGCCGAGACGATCATCGCCTCAACGCCGCCAATAAAATGCTGGTTTTGCGCGAATTCGATAATTAGAGGGCCGCAGCGCGGTGCGGATCACCTGGATGCGCGGGAATGCGATCAGGATTTCCGCCGGCCGAGATAAACGCGGTATCCCCATGGCGCGAGCGCGATCGCTTCGCCGCCGCCGAATTCCTCCTTCTCACCCGAAAAATAGTCTTCATATTCGCCGAAATGAAGTTCGGACGAGAAACGCACATTTTGCGGTTCGGCAGTGAAATTGATGACGGCGAACAATGCGTCATCCGAGCCTCGGCGGACGAAACTGAGCACCTTCTGCGGCGCATCGTTGACGACTGAGTGCATCCGCGCCCCGGAAGCCCCATTTGCGAGCGCCTTGACCGAATGCTTGAGGTTTATCAGCTTTTTGTAGAGTTCAGCGTTCGCGTGCGGCCGCCAGTCGATCGGATCTTTCTCGAAGAACGCCAATCGCCTGTCGAGGCCGGCCTCCTGTCCATTGTAAATCACCGGCATTCCTTCGCCGACGAAGGTGAGAACCGTGACCGCATCAAAAGCGTCGCCGTAGAGTTCCCGATCCGTGCCGTGCCAGGAATTGAAATCGTGGTTCGACGTGAAGGTCATCCGATACGCGTCTTGCGGCCAAGAGCTTTCATTCTCGGAGTAAAAGCCGAAGAGCGCGCCGACGTCCGCCTTTCCTTGCGAGATCGAGCTAAGCGAATTGGACAGGGACCAGGCGTAGCTCGCATCGAACGCACGGGCGTGGACGTCGCGCTGTTCGAACTCCGCCAGCATGAAAACCGGTTTGATCGCATCGAGTTCTCGGCGCGCGTTCTCCCAGAAATCGAGCGGCACATAGCCAGCCGTATCGCACCGAAACCCGTCTATACCCGCCTCAGCGACCCAGAATTTCATCGCCCGCGTCATATATTCGCGCAATTCAGCCTTCGAATAGTCGAGGTCGATGATGTCTGACCAATCCCACCACGGCGTCGGACGATAATCGCCTTTCCAGTCTCGTTCGTACCAGTCCGGATGCTCAGCGACGAGCGGATTGTCCCACGCCGTATGGTTGGCGACCCAGTCAATGATCACATGCATGCCGTCGGCGTGCGCCGCGTCGACGAATGATTTGAGGTCTTCGAGCGTGCCGAATTCCGGATTGACGCCAAAATAGTCTTTGACCGCGTAGGGACTGCCTAATGTTCCCTTGCGATTCTTCTCGCCGATCGGATGGATCGGCATCAGCCAGATGATGTCGACGCCAAGCTCTTTGAGGCGCGGCAATTCCTTCTCGGCCGCGGCGAACGTGCCTTCGGTTGTGAACTGGCGCGTGTTGAGCTGGTAGAGCACGGCGTTCCGGCTCCACGCGGGATGCGCGAGTTTCACATACGGAGCCGGCGCATAAGGGTCAGCGGGTTCAGGCGCTGCTTGCGTGCTCAGCGCGTCTTCCGTCCCGCGCGGCGCGCAGGCGGCGAGCGCAAGCGCCAAGGCGAACGCCAATGCCATTTGTTTCATCGCATTCCCTCCGATCTTTATGAACGCTACCGCGCCTTCAAACAAATTGCAAAAAATTGCAGTACGGTCGGCCAAGACACCGGTCGGGAGCGGGCAGTTGAGTTCTGCAATAAATCTCTTACAGAACAACATAGTAACATATCTCCGCGAAGCCATGCATTGTTGCGACGCACAATGGGCGTCAGCGCACAGCCTGGATAGTTGTAGAGTTTTACATTTGGACGTAAGGACAGATGTCCGTCTCGCGTCGCGTCTCGCATTTCGCCGAAACCGGAAGGTCTTGTCCGATGAAATCAATCCTCAATTTCGTTTCCGCCGCGGCGGCCGCATTTGCGATCAATGCTGGCGAAGTCTCCGCCGCCGAACTTTCCGTGGCGTCGCCGAACGGAGAGATCGTCGTCACGGTAAGCGATGAGGACGGAATTCCCGCTTACTCGGTCGCCTATCGCGGGCGGGACGCGGTTAGGCAATCGCGCCTCGGCATGCGTTTCAAGAAGGCGTCGGGACTTGATGATGGACTGGCGATCGCCACAAGCGCGACAGCCTCGCAGGATGCGACATGGGAACAGCCTTGGGGCGAACGCCGCCTCGTGCGCGATCATTACAATGAGCTATTCGTGGACTTCGCAGCGCCGAATGAACCGCAGCGGCGCATGGGCGTGCGATTTCGCGCCTTTGATGATGGCGTCGGCTTCCGCTATGAAATCCCGCGCACAAAGAAAGCAAAATCTGACGAGCTGACCGACGAGCTCACGGAGTTCGCCGTCGCGGAAGAGACAAGGGTCTGGTGGCTGCCGGCGCGCTACTGGAATCGCTATGAGTACCTCTATCGTGAAAGCTCCGCGAACGAAGAATTGACCTCGCACACGCCGATGACGATGAAGACGCCCGCCGGCGTCTATCTCAGTATTCATGAAGCCGCGCTCGTCGATTACGCCGGCGTGTCGCTGCGCCAGATCCGCCCGGGTCGGTTCAAGGCGGACTTGTCGCGCTGGTCGGACGGCGCGCTCGTCAAGTTCGATGGGACGCTGACCAGTCCCTGGCGGACGATCCAGATTTCGCCGGACGCGAAGGGTCTCCTCAATTCCAGCCTCATTCTCAATCTCAACGAGCCGAACAAGATCGGCGACGTGTCCTGGTTCGAGCCCGGCAAATATGTCGGCGTCTGGTGGGAGATGCACATTCGGGATTCGAGCTGGGGCATGAAGCCGCTCCACGGGGCGACGACCGAGAACGTCAAGCGGTATATCGAATTCGCCGCCAAATATGGTTTCAAAGGCGTCCTTGTGGAGGGCTGGAATGTCGGATGGGACGACAACTGGTTCGGAAACGGCAAGGTCTTCGACTTCAAGAAATCCTATCCGGACTTCGACTTGGCCGCGCTGGCGGCCTATGGCGCTGAAAAAGGCGTGCGCATTGTCGGCCATCATGAGACCGGCGGCGCGGCGACGCATTATGAAAGGCAAATGGAAGAAGCCTTTGAGCTCTATGAGCAGAATGGCGTCAGAGTGGTGAAAACCGGCTATGTCGCCGACGGCGGGGGCATTCAGCGTATCGACGACAGGAATGTGACGCGCTTTGAGTGGCATGACGGCCAGTTTATGGCGCGCCATCATCTCGACGTCGTGAAGGCGGCGGCGCGGCGCAAGATCGCCATCAATCCGCATGAGCCGATCAAGGACACAGGTCTTCGTCGCACTTACCCGAACTGGGTCGCGCGCGAAGGCGCGCGCGGTCAGGAATACAATGCCTGGGGAATGCCGCCCAATCCGCCCGAACACGAGGCGATGCTCGCCTTTACGCGCATGCTGGCGGGCCCGATGGACTTCACCCCCGGCATTTTCGATCTCGAACCGAACAAGCGCCCACCGATCCGCGAAGACATGCCGCGCTCTATTCCCGAAATCCGCGTGGAGACGACGCTTGCCAAGCAGCTCGCGCTATATGTCGTTCTCTATTCGCCGATCCAGATGGCGGCGGATTTGCCCGAGAACTATGAGAAGCGGCGCGATGCGTTCCAGTTCATTGTTGATGTTCCGGCGGACTGGGAGGAGAGCATCGGTCTCAGCGGCGAGATTGGCGACTACGTCGTCATGGCGCGCAAGGAGCGCGGCGGCGATGATTGGTTCGTCGGCGCCGTTTCAGATGAAGAAGCGCGCGACATTGAGATTGATCTCGGATTTCTTGATGACGGAAAGCCTTATGTCGCCGAAATCTATCGGGACGACGCCAAGGCCGACTGGAAGTCAAATCCCTACGGTCTCAAAATTGAAAAGAAAAACGTGGCGCGGGGCGAAATCCTCAAATTGCGCCTTGCCGCCGGCGGCGGAGCGGCGATCCGATTCAATGCGGGGACGGACAAGTAGCCGGCCGGGATCGCCCCATGGCAACGGAACAATCAGGGGCCGCGCTGTTCCGCCGCCGGCGAACGTCGCAATGCCGACTTACAGGCTGGCGATAAACCAAACGACGAAGGCGACGACGCCGAACAGGGCGGCGGCAAGCCCGATTCTGACCATCAACGGATCCCTTGGCGGAATCTGTGTCGGCCAGGGCACGGTCAGTGCACGGAGCGCGACGACGAAGGCGGCGGCCCCGCCCGCCACGCGAATCCAGTCCAACTGGACCCAGCGCAAGGCCATTTGCGCGGCCTCCGCCTCGGTGAGCGCGCTATTGGGCGCGTCGGTCGCGTGACGCCAGAGCGCGGCGTTCATCGGCCAGAATTCGACGACGGTCAGAATCAGCAGCGCGAGCATGCCGACCGATGGAACGCAAAGGAGCCACCGGTAATTCCATGGCGTGCGCCAGCCGGCGGCCAGGGCGCCAAAGGCGGCGATCAGCAAAGCCGCCGAGTACGGCATGAAGATGGCCCCGGTGTCGACCGGCCAGGCCCCCCATACGGCAACAAGGCGAGCGAGGATGGCGGATTTGCGCTCCAGGCGCCGGCAAGAACGATCAGATCAAAAAGTTTGGCGCCGACCAACGGCCCCGCAACCAGCGCAACGACCCAAAGAAAAGCCGAACGACGCGTAGTCTTATGTGGCCCCCCGAAAGGCTCGAACGCCTTTGACACTAACAAAGTTCATGTTCGCGGCATACCGCCTATGTTCGCGATCCGAACAGTCTATGGCCCGGTTGGCGGATCGCGATCGGCGCCAGTAAGTCTGGCGCCGATGGCCGTAGGCGGATGATGGCGATGATTTTGGTTGCGGCACGAAATTCGGAACCGCGCCAATCAAAGCAAGGACGATGCAGCGGAAGTTTTCAAGGCCGCAGATGGAGCGCGGGAACGCGACGTGGACTTCGCGTTGCGCGGGGAGAGGCAGCGGGCGCGCATCATCAAATCCAGGAAGTCCATTAGCAGAAATGCCAACAGATTTTTGCGCTGGTCAGTGCTTCACGCGATCGGTCGCGGACCGTCAGATACGGTAACGTATTGAAATTGTTTCAACAAAAGTTCTGTAGTGGACTTCGAGAAACGTTGAGAGACAGGAAATGGTGCCCAGGGGCGAGGAGCGCTATTTCAGGAAGATCAATAGCTTATCGGAAAGTGGGACACTGATAATTTCCAATGGCTTTTGGTGCTTTTCGGAATTGTGTCCCACTGAAATGTTTATTGAATGCGGTTGCCAGTCACGCGCAAACGCGTTGCCACGACGACACGCCATGCCGGAACATTATCGCGACTTGCGGCACGGCGTGACAAGATCACGCTCGCTGAGACCCAAGCCAGCCGCAGCGTCAGCATCGCGCCATAGGTCGCGGCGATAAGTATAAGCGGCCACCAGAGACTGTGATGGCCCGGTTGCATTACTGTGGCCTGCGGACCGGCTAATATCTTTGGCAGCAGTTCGCCCAGAAGATCAAAGACGATGCCGTTTGCAATGAACTGCACTGAATCCCAGACTGCTTTGTGTGAATTGGCTCCCAAGTTTGACCCCCGGCAATTTGAACCAAGCAACGGATTCGACAAAGCAATTTTGAAAAATGTTGGGGTCACGATCGGCGCCGATGGCGACCCCAGGCGTTCTGGTAAAGTTTCAATCAGGCCAATCGGTTATGGCCAATTTGAAAGGGATCAATTTTTGGAGTTGATTCACACTTGCGCCTTTACCTGATGCCCCGTCAGCGGACGCGGAATGAACCACTCGATTTCCGCGCCGTTCAGATCAAAATCTACATCAATTCCGCCATCGCCCGCGTTCTGATGTCCGCCGAACGTTATGCCTGATATCGGCAGTTGACGTTTGAGAGCTTCTTGTTCGGCCAGATAGCCGACAAGGATACGCAAGTCTGCGTCCGACAGGCGCTCAATATGTTCTGGAGTAACTTCAAAGATCGTAGCCATAATTTATCAACGCCATCCATTCAAAAATATTCGCGCCTAGCTAGGTTTCTCCGGGAATAATCCCGGCATCCAGCGCGACGCGAGCGTAGCGGGGAATGCGAGACGCAGTGGCGCGCGTGGGCCTTCAGAAGTGAGCACGCCGCGCTCCAGCAGGGCCGAAGTGATGCGTCGCGCCTGCCGGTCTACCGTGCCAATGATTCCGCCAACCTCGCCTCGGGGCAGTTCGCCGCGATAGAGAACGGCTTCGAGCACGGCTCCGGATTTCGGCGGCAGCGCGTCGGCGCGGATTTCTTCTTCGGCCCAGATCATGATGCGGTCCCGCAGGCGATCCGGTTGGACAAGGCCTTCCATGAATTTGATCTGGTCGATGCAGATGTTCAGGAAGAACGCCGCGAATTTCGCCAGCGCTTCTTCGCTCAAATTTCCGCGCCCATCGAGATCGTTGTGCCGCGGCAGGTCGCAGGCCGCAAGATGCGCCTTGTACTCGCTTTCATTGCGGGCAAGGCCGCGCACGATGGACCAGATACCGCCCGTATCCAGCGCTTCGCGGGTCATTGCGTAGGACATCAGGCGCGCGACGCGGCCATTACCGTCCAGAAAAGGGTGCAGCCATAAGACACGGTGATGCGCGGTCGCGGCTGCGATGATTGCATCGACTTTTCCCAGCTTCTCGTAAGCGTCCTCAAAGCGCTTCATAAAACGCGGCAATGCGCCGGGACTGACCGGGACATGTCGGCCTACAATGACATCTCGCTTGCGTAGCTCCCCTGGAATGACGCGGATGCGCTCGCCTGTATCGGGGTTTTCGACCCAAAGCAGGTCTTCCGGCAACAATTCGCAAAAGCGCTGGTGAATCTCCAATATACCCGCGCCGGATGTGGCGCGGTCCTTGAGGCCGTCTTCATCGATCCATTTCTGGACGGCGATGTGGGCGCGCGCCTCCAGTTGCAGATCGCGCTTTTTGGGATCGGCGCTGTAATCTTCGTTGAGGGCGCGTTCGATATCGACCGGGTGCGTGTCATGCCCCTCAATCAGGTTGCTGTAATAGCAGTTCATTGAGCGCACGAGATCGGAAAGCGCTCTGACGACGCCCTCCGGCAAGCTGCGGCGCAAGCCCGTCGAAGCAGCGGTCAGTTCGACCGCGAGGTCGGCCAAAGCCTCGCGCAGGCGGCCGCTTTCGCGCACCAGCAGCGGCTCCATCATGGTGACGGACTCTCCGCGATCTTCCGCCGCTGAAATGTCCGCTTTTATGTCCGGGTTCTTATCACTCATAAATGCAATA